>CAZXYB010000141.1:1904-3604 GCA_964644855.1 uncultured Atribacterota bacterium
TATTCCCCCTCACCCCAACCCTCTCCCTCCGAGGGGAGAGGGAGTAAGGAGGGGAATATTTACTCCTCTACTTATAAAGAGCAAGAAAGAGGTGAAAACGCAAAAGATTGAAAAAAAAATTTAAAAAAAACAAACAACAGCAACAATAATAGTTAAGGATAGATTCCCGCTTTCGCGAGAATGACACAAGGGGAGCGGGAATGACAGAGAGAGGACGGAGATTGGCAAAGAATTGGAGGAAAATAGTTTTATTTTAAAAAAAGAAGGATTTTAAAAATATTCGTCGAATATACCAATAGATTCTTAAAAAGAAAGACCAATACTTAAAGTTAAAAAATAAATTTATCGATATTGTAAAATAAAAATAATATTTTTACGATAAGGAGGTAAAAATCATGAAATTTTTTCGAATAATCGGTTCACTTGCTTTTGTAATTGGGCTCTTCACTGCTATTTTTGTGGGAGGTCTTTGGCAGGTATATCATGAGCCCGCCTTGCCCTGGTGGCTAAAGGTGGCTATTTACTGCCTTTTAGGTGGAATTCTGCTGGTTTTACTGACAGTAGCCCTTGAACAGAAAAAAGACAAAGCTCAGGAAGAGGAACTCCCAGTTGGTGAAATGCAAACCCGTATATTAGTTCAGAATTCAGCTGAAGTACCGGGTAGTGAGATTGCTGAGAATTTGGGCTTAGTCAAGGGACATACTATCTATGCCATCTGGATTGGAAAGGATTTATCTGCTATAGTGAGACTTGTTCTTGGTGGTGAGCTGGTTGAGTATACTGAGATGATGGGGAAAGCTCGTATAGTAGCTTCTAACCGTATGATAGCTCAAGCTGAAAAATTAGGAGCAGATGCAATCATTAATGTACGTTTTGTGACTACCAGTGTGATAGGCAGTGCTGCCGAGCTTTTGGCCTATGGCACAGCTGTCAAACTCGGCAAATTAAAGACAAAAGTTTAAGTATTAAGAAGTGGTTAATCAAATTGATGACTGACTAAAAGAGTGATAGAATATCAAAAAAAGAACAAAGGGAGTGATTACGGTAAGTACATTTTTTGTGGAAACGCATACTCATCTTGATTTAATAAAAAGAAATGCCGAAGAAGTAGTAAAGGATGCAGCAGAAAAGAAAGTAACCAAGATGGTTACTGTGGGAATTGATTTGGAATCCAGTAAAATTGCCCTGGAATTTGCCTCTCTTTTTGAAGGAGTTTATGCAGCTATTGGCTATCATCCCAATGAGAGCAAATTAATGGATGTCTTAGGATGGGAAGAATTGGAGAAATTAGCCCATAATAAAAAGGCAGTGGCTATCGGAGAAACCGGTTTAGATTATTACAGAAGACGTAGTACTATCAGGCAACAGATGGAAGCTTTTAAAAAGCATTTAAATTTAGCCCGTAAATTAGATTTACCGCTTATTGTTCATGATAGAGAAGCTCACCGGGATATTATGAAAATTCTCAAAGAAGGAGCTCAAGGGCTGAAAGTAGTAGTTCACTGTTTTTCGGGAGATATGGATATGGCTCGAAAGTGTTTAGAAGAGGGATATTATATTGGGATAGGAGGAGTGGTTACGTTTAAGAATGCTAAAACATTACAACTGATTGCCAAAGAAATTCCTTTAAAAAATATTCTTTTAGAAACAGATTCTCCGTTTTTAGCTCCACATCCTTTCAGGGGGAAACCAAATGAACC
>CAZXYB010000142.1:0-3602 GCA_964644855.1 uncultured Atribacterota bacterium
TCCGGTTAATGCCGACAGAAGAGAAATGGCTCTTACCGTCTGCCCTGCATTAGTATATCTTTGAACACCCATCCCACAGATAAGGGCATATCGAGGATTTTCTTTTATATAATTTATTATGCTTTTAATTTTAGGTAGAGGAATTTCGGTTGTAGCCGAGACTTTTTCCAAGGGATAATTTTTTACTAATTCTTTAAATTCGCTAAAACCAAAAGTATGTCGGTCAATAAAATTGTCATCGATTATATTATTTTCAATAAGTTGGTTGGCTATTCCTAGGGCAAGACAACCATCGGTTCCGGGTCGAGGATTTAAATATAAATTACTCTTAGTCCCCGACTCATTTTCTCTTATATCTATAGTTATTAATTTTGCTCCCTTATCCACTGCCTTATTTATATGATGCATTATATGAATATTGGTATAGGCGGGATTTGAACCCCATAATATTATCAATTTTGAATTTTCTAAATCAGAAATCCTATTATGTTTTACTTCTCCATAAGTCAAATTGATTGCTTCCTGAGCAGCAGAATCACACAAACCGCCGTAAGTAGAAGTAAAACCGCCAAATTGATACCAGAAACTGTAAGCACAATTTTTCACTACGCCCAAATTAGCAAATCTATTATAATATAAAACCGACTCCGGTCCATACTGCTCCCTTAAATTCTTCAGCTTTTTATAAATTAGATCTAAAGCCTGCTCCCAGCTGATTCTTTTAAATTCACCTTCCCCTCGCTTGCCGATTTTCTGTAAGGGATATAATAATCTTTCTGGGCCATAGACCATATTCGGATAGTTCATCCCTTTAACGCATATCCTGCCCTGATTTACCGGACTATTGCGATTTCCCCTTACTTTTATTATCTTCCCTTTTCCTACCTCAACCTCCAACGAACAGGAACCAAAACAATCCTTAGGGCACACCGTAAAATGCACCAGGGGACGGTTCTCTGTCATTTTTTATTAAGCCCCCTTTCAACAGTCCATCGACTAAATCCTAAAATATTTCCTATTTCCCTGTATGAAAGATTCGTCTTTTCTTTCAATTCTAGTATCAATTTACCTCTGTACTCTTTATTTAGTTTACCTTTTAGAGGCTCTGCTTGCAAACCTTTTTCTTTTAAATATCTTGATGCATACTCTTTAGCTTTTTTAACGCTAGTAATTTTTTTAACTTCTCTAAAGACTTCTTGATAATCCATAAAGGTATCATTGTTTTGTTGATGGCTAAATTCAGTAAGCAAATGAATTGCTTTTGATCTATCGGGAGAAAATAGATTTAAAATCTCCTCTTTATCTATTATACATTTTTGCTCTTTTAAATAAAGTGAATAACTGCTCCATTTATATTGCTGGGGTTGGTTTACTATTTTAGCCTTAACCGGGTTATTATGGATATATCGTATTACTGATATTAGATAACGATCATCTTCCACCGGTTCACTTTTAAATCTATTCTGAAAAACATGCCCAACTCTATTATATTTCTTATTAAAGTAGTAAGCGTAAGCAGTATTAATTCTTCTCATTATCCTGGAAATATCATCTTCTTGTTCCTTAAGTAACAAATGTAAATGGTTATTCATCAAACAATATGCGTAAAGAATGTATTCATTTTTCTTTTTTTTATTGGTAATAATTTGGATAAATCTATTTCTGTCTTCGTCATCAAGAAATATATCTTTTTTTTCATTCCCTCTTGCTATAACATGATATATTTTACTTAACCCTAATTTTCTTTTTTGCCTGGGCAAAAAAATCCCTCCCTTTTAAAATTGTTTTTTTACTATATCAATTGTAAAATAATAAATTACCATAAATGCACCAGAGAACCGTCCCCTGGTGTATTTTTAGGTTTTTAGGTATTGGAATTTATATAATTCGAAGTAGTAGCCCTTTTGGGCGAGTAATTGGGAGTGGGTACCGCTTTCTACAATTTTGCCTTTGCTCATAACATATATCTCATTTACATCCTGGATGGTGGACAATCGATGGGCAATCGCTATACTGCTCCTGCCTTTCATGATCTTCTTTATAGCATCCTGGATAAGATATTCGGTTTTACTGTCTATGCTACTGGTAGCCTCATCAAGAATGAGTATCCTGGGTTCTTTGGCCAGTGCCCTCGCAAAGGCGATAAGCTGCCTCTGACCGGTAGAAAGATTTGAACCCCCTTCAGATACAATATTCCCATATTTTTTCTTCAATTTATTGATAAAATTGTGGGCATTAACATATTTTGAATACTCAATCACTTTACCATCTTCTACTTCATTATTGAGTATAATATTATATTTGATATTTCCGGCAAACATAAAAACATCCTGTAGAACTAATCCGAAATAGTTTCTTAAAATTTTTAAATCCATATCTTTTATGTTAATTCCGTCAACTAAAATCTCCCCCTCAGTAGGGTCATAGAATCTCAAAAGAAGATTAATTAAAGTTGTCTTCCCCGCTCCTGTCGCCCCCACAAAGGCAACCGATTCATTGGGCTCAACTACAAAGGACACGTTATCAATAACTTTTTCATCTTTTTTATATTCAAAAGATACATTTCTGAACTCTACTCTTCCTTCTATTTTGCCGGGATATTTTGGGCTCCCAGGAGAATGTATTTTGTCATCCTCCTCAAAAAGCAGAAATATTCGTTCCGATGAAGCCATAGCCGATTGTAATATATTGTATCTTTCAGAAAAATCAAATATGGGCCTAAAAAGCATGTGGATATAGGAAATAAAAGCAATGAGCACCCCCAGGGAAATTTCTCCCCCCAGCACTCCTTTTCCTCCAAAATATATTATTGTTCCCAAAGTAAAATAAGATAAAACATCAATTAATGGTCTGAATATGGCAAATATCAACAGTTGATGCATATTGGCATTATAATAATTTGTACCAATTTTATTAAATTCATCCTCAGATCTGCCCTCTTGATTGAAAGTCTGAATCAGTAAAACCCCCGATATTACTTCTGATAAAAAGCTATTCACTTTGGCCAGGGCAATTCTTACTTTTCCATAAGCTTCCCGGGCATATCTCTGGAAAAAGTAGAGCATAATAACAATTACGGGAATAAGAATAAATATTGTCAGACTTAATTGAGCTGATAATCTGAATATAACAATAAGTATACCTATTACCATAATAAAATCTTTGGCGGAATAAACAAAGACATCGGTAAACATTTCTCTTAAGGCATCAACATCGTTGGTAACCCTGGTTACCAGTCGTCCTATGGGATTATTATTAAAAAAATTCAGAGAAAGAGACATTAAGTGTCTTACCAAGTGGCTTCTTAAGTCATACATCACTCTTTCACTAACCACAGCCATCATAACTACCTGGAGATAATTGAAAATAAAAGATACTAGAAGAAGTCCCACATATAAGAGGGCAAATAATTTTACCATTTTTAAATCATCATATCTTAAGATTTTAATATTATCCGGAGAAATTTTCTGCATTTCCGAATAAGGAATAAAATTCCCCTTTTCCGTTTTGATGATACTAAATTGATATTGTTTTAACTTATCCAACCCTTCTTCGTCTTTAATTATTAAATATTTTCCCGGCAGGATAAGCGAATCCTTTTG
>CAZXYB010000143.1:0-3565 GCA_964644855.1 uncultured Atribacterota bacterium
TTTTTTTACTAACGACTATTCACTATTCACTAACGACTAATTGATTGCCATATGTCCTTTATTTCTTTAGTTGTTCTATTATCACTATATTCGACTACTGGCAATCCTTTTACTAAAGCCTCGGTTATTATATTATCAAAATGAATCTTACCTATTACTGAGATATTATTTTTTTTGCACCAATCTTCAATTTTTAATGAATTTTCTAAATTAATATCATATTTATTTATTATAACTACTGTTTTTACTCCAAAATGTTGAGCTACTTTTGATACTCTTTGTAAATCATGTAACCCGGAAAGGGTAGGTTCAGTTACCACTACCGCTAAATTAGCTCCACTGAGAGTAGCTATAAGAGGACAGCCAATTCCTGGAGGTCCATCTATTATTATTAATCCCAGATCATTTTTTTCCGCAATTTTTTTAGCATTCTCGCGAACTAAAGTAACCAATTTTCCTGAATTTTCCTCGGCAATACCCAATCGGGCATACACTAAAGGTCCATATTTTGTCTCAGAAATATACCATTCCCCGCAATGATTTTCCTCCATTTGAATAGCCTTTACAGGACAAACCAAAGCACATAAGCCGCATCCTTCGCAAGATACCAGATCGATTACGGTCTGACCTTTGATTGTTTTAATGGCATCAAAACGGCAAACTTCCTGGCATCGACCGCAATTAATACATTTTTTTAAATCTAAGCTGGGAACTACTCCGCCATAAAAATCATGTTTATCTTTTATTTCAGGATGAAGTAAAAGATAAAGGTTAGAAGCATCTACATCACAATCTCCCATAACTTTATTTTTGGCTAAGGCAGCTATGCTAGCAGCAATAACTGTTTTCCCTGTTCCACCTTTGCCGCTTATTATCACTATTTCTTTCATTTAAAAAATACCTCAATTCTTATTATTACAAATATTAAATCTTTTGGATAATTTTTTGAAAAAGCTGGTTAAATTTCTGTTCATAGGAAGAATTTATCTTCACTATAGGAATACCCTTAGAATAAGCAACTGCAATCTCTTTATCTAAAGGGATGGAGAGTAAGATAGGTATACTATTTTTTTTACAATACTCTTCTACTTTATGGTCTCCGATATCACATTTATTTAACACTACACCATGAGGAATCTTTAATTTTCTAAGTACTTCCACCGCTAATATAAGGTCATGTAACCCAAAAGGAGTCGGTTCAGTAACTAATATAGTATAATCACTTTCCTTTACAGATTCGATAACCGGACAGGAAGTACCCGGAGGGGCATCAATCAGGGTAATGTGATTATTTGTTATATCCCTATCTCTATTATCATTATAATCTCTTTTAATTTTCTTTTTAATCTTTCTTATTATAGGAGGAGCCATTGGCTCTCCTATGTTTAAACGTCCGTGCGTAAAACTAATAGGTCCTGCTTTACCCTCTTCTAAAATTCCTATCTCATTTCCTTCTTCAGTAATTGCCTTTTCCGGGCAAAATAACATACAAGCCCCACAGCCATGACACAGCCCGGGGAAAACCAAAACTTTATTCTTGGTAACTGCGATAGCATTAAAAACACAAACTTCCGCACATTTACCGCAATAATTGCATTTTTTATCATTAATTTTTGGCACAGGAATCTCTACTGATTCCGAATTTGTTATAACGGGTTCTAAAAAAAGGTGGGCATTAGGCTCTTCTACATCACAATCTAAAAATTGCACATTTTTTTCTTTGTCTTTAGCTAAAGCCAAAGCAAGATTAACAGCAATAGTTGTTTTGCCAGTTCCACCCTTTCCGCTTGCTATTGAAATTATCATTTAGTTTAATCCTTCCCTTTTATTCTATTGTCTTATCATCATAGCGCCACACTTAGGACATTTAATGCTATTGCAAGAAACACCAACTTGATGAGTAACTATAGCACCACAAGAAGGACAAACACAATTACCTCCTATTCCAATTCCTCCGCCTCCTCGGCGTCCTTGTCCAGCACCTCTACCTTGACCAGTTCCCGGTCCTGCTCCTGTTGGTCCAGTACCATCTCCTCTTGGCATCTTTTTCACCTCCTTATTTAGTTTATTAGTTATCTGGTTAATTAGTTTTTTAGTTAGTTGATTTGCTTGCATAGATTTTTATGTTTTAGAGTAAAGCTTATTTTATTTATTCTAACCAATACTAATCTAAAATTTATATTTATATTTAAATATTTTAAATTACTTTTAATATTATTTCTACTTCTAATGAAGATG
This sequence comes from uncultured Atribacterota bacterium, assembly GCA_964644855.1. Classification (GTDB taxonomy): domain Bacteria; phylum Atribacterota; class Phoenicimicrobiia; order Phoenicimicrobiales; family Phoenicimicrobiaceae; genus Sediminicultor. The sequence continues at coordinate 2,239 of CAZXYB010000143.1, forward strand.
AGTATCTTCTTCTGAGTGATCACATTCTTCTTTTTCTAAGCCATATCCCTTTCCTACTCCCGGTTTACAAGACGATTCTCCAGCCTCTAACTCACCTTGTACAAATTTTTCTATCGCTTCTGTAACCTTTCCTGTTACTCCTACTATAGGAGTAATTTGTTTTTCGACAAATAAATCTTGCGCTCTCCTACCCATACCTCCGCAAATTATATATTTTGCTCCACGTTCCGCAAGAAAATTTGGTAAAAACGCAGGTTGATGGCCAGGATTGTTTATCTCCTCCACCTTCAAAATCTTCCCATCTTCAATCTCAGCAATAGTAAAGATAGGACATCTTCCAAAATGAGCTGACACAAAACCAGCATCGGTTGAAATTGCTATTTTCATCTTTTCATTCTCCAATTCTTTTACTTCTATTTTTTCATTCCCGAATGAGCTGAGACATTAGCCTGGGAAATTGCCTTAAGTTCATCTGATTTAAATTTATCGATAGCTTCTTGAACTGTACCATTTACTCCAGTTATCACTTTTATCCCTGCTGCCTGTAAAGTCTGAAAGGCATTAGGGCCACAACTTCCAGTTAATACTGTCTTCACATCTTTATCGGCCATTATTTGACCTGATTGTATCCCTACTCCTCCCATTCCCTGAGCACCGGTATTTTCTATTGCTTCAGATTTATTAGTATCAGTATCAAATAATATAAAATAATGACACCTGCCAAATCGAGGGTCAACTTTATCCTCCAATTTTGGTCCCAAAGAAGTAATTGCTATTTTCATTTTCAAGTCCTCCAATTCTTTTTATTTTTTAAATGCTTAAAACATCTAAATATATAATAATACTTTTTTATACTAAAGTATATAAAAAATTACTAATTTAGTAATTTACCGATTTGCCAATTAAGATTAATTCGTCAATTTACCAAACAAGACAGACTCTCTCCTTCCCTGGAGAAAGGGAATTAAGATAAAATAATTTTATGACTCCTGGATTCTTAATTTTATCTCTTCTTTCTTAACTATACGCTGTACACTCCACACTATCTTTTATACTCAATTAGTCAATTCAACAATTAAAATAGAAATATTTTATCTCCCCTAAACTACAGGGGCGTACCCGTTATACGCCCCTGTTTCTTCTAACTCTGATTACTGGATTCTGCTTTTTATTTCTTTTCGCTTTTTCCCAATTCTGTAATACGTTTATTGATAGAGTCAAGTTGTTCTTTTAAAGCATTTGCATCTTCGTTTAACATTCCTAATTCTTGTTTAGGATCTACAGGTGCTTGATAATAACCTCCGCTATATACTGGAGGATTGTATGG
>CAZXYB010000144.1:0-3491 GCA_964644855.1 uncultured Atribacterota bacterium
CCAAAGAAGCTATAAAAATCGCCAAAGCCATTAACTTCATAGTCGGAAATAGCAAATCCCATATATTTGGCGGCGGTTCAGGTGGTGATTCATTGAATCCTTTAATATGGAATGATGAAATAAAATCCGCTTTAAGACCGAGACTTCTGAGGTTTCCCGAAAACCAAGAGAAAGATAAAGAAAATCAAAACAGATTTTTGTATTTTAATTTTGACCTTCTTATGACCAATCCGCTTTTTACTGGTAAAGTGAAGGAAAGAGATATTTTAAAGCTTTATCAATTAGCAGTGAAAAATAGTAGATTAGTAAAACAGATAGGTCGACACATCCTTTTCTTAGATCGTTCGTTACAGTTTATAAGACCTGGTGGTAGAATGGCAATTGTTTTACCCCAGGTCTTGTTAAATAGTGCAAGCGCTGAATATATCCGTAGATTCATAATAGATGAAGCGAGAATTTTAGCAGTAGTGGGTTTACATGGAAACACCTTTAAACCTTACACCGGAATAAAAACAAGTATCTTGTTTTTGCAAAAATATACTAATGAAGAAAAAAAGAAAACCCAGGGGATTAAGGTAAAATGTGAAAGAGAATGGTTCGAGTTTGTAGAACGATTAAAGAAAGAATATCAGGATGTGAGTTGGGATAAATTGCTGCCCGAGGAAGAACTAAACGAAGAATTAAAATCTTTCGTTGAGACATATTTTGAGGAAAGAGAGGAATTAGAAGAAGAAACGAGGAAAAAATTAGAAGAAAAAATTGAAAGTTTGGAAGATGAAAAGGCCGAAGAGCTGGAAAAAACCGAAGAAATTAAGAGGAAGAAATCACTCAAAGCTCTAACTGAATGTGTCGATCTGGTAGAAGAAGTGAAAAAATATTATCAGAATACGAGTTGGGATAAATTGTTATGTGAGGGAAAGCTGTCTGAAGAAATAAAATCTTTCATTAATACCTATTTTGAAACAAAGAAAAAATTAGAAGAAAAAATTGAAGGTTCGGATATTGAAGGGGCCGAAGAAATTAAAAGTAAAAAATCACTCAAAGATTTAATCGAGAAATTACAAGAAATGCAAGCTCTTTTAAGTGATAAGCAAAAAAAATTAAAGGGCAATATTTCAAACGATGAAAAGATAGAAGAAACAAGAAAAGAAATTAGCGCTTTGATCGGTGAGATTAAAAAGTTTAATAGAGAGATTTCTCAAAGAACTTTAGGCGGGCAAATCTATTTAACTTTAAATGATATTGAGATAACCAAACAATTTAAGAAATTCTGGTTAGATGGCAAAGTAATAGAAGAAATTGATTATCAAATTTTCTTTGCGGTGAATCAAAAATCGCTCAAAAATCATAAAGGAGAATGTAGATATAAAAGAGGGGTTAAAGGAGAATTCCTTTTAGATAAATATGGACACAGCATAATTGACCATGATTTGGATGAAATAGCCGAGGATTTTGTTAAATTTGCCAAAAAGCAGAATTTTAATTTCTGGAGGGCTTAAAAATATGACCAGGATAAGTATTGTGAAATTATCAGAAATTGAAGGAGTTAAAAGGTTTGATGCAGGCCGTTATAGTACAAGCTTTCTTAAATTAGAGAAGGACCTAAAAAAAATTACTATTATCAGAAAATTAGGATATCTGATAGTAGAACCGGTTAGGATGGGATATACTCCGAGAGATCGAGATATTTACCAGGATGATATAAGAATTCATTTTTTAAGGACAGACAATTTGAGAGAAGGAGTAATTTATTTTGAAAATTCAGATTTCCTACCTGCTCGAAGTTTATCGGAGAATGATTACTTAAAATTCAAAAATGTTACGGTAACAATTAGCGGAGCACACTATGACGTCATCGGCAGAGCGGCGATTTTTTTGGATTACTATCCACAATCAGTAATCAAGCAAAATATTGCGGTTATAAAAACGGATGAGAATTTGCTCAATCCCTTCTATCTGACCATATTTCTAAACTCCAAATATGGCAAGGAACAGCTTTGGATGTTAAGCAGACAAACCGAGCAATTTAACTTAAGCTGTAGGGAAGTAGAAGAATTGCTAATTCCTCTATTTGATGCAGATTTTCAGCAGGAGGTAGAGACACTTGCTAAAAACTCTTTTGATTTAATCGAAAAAGCAAAATCCCTTTACTCGCAAGCCGAAAAACTTCTTTTAGAAAAATTGGGACTAAAAGATTTCCAGGCAAAATATGAACTTTCTTATACGGCTAATCTTTTAAAAGCATTTAGAGCTCACCGTGTAGATGCAGAGTATTTACAAAACGCTTATGATAGTTTTATGAGATGTTTAAAAGAGCATTCTAAAATAGTAAAACTTAAGGAATTTATAATTGATTTTCAAAAACTCAAAGCCCTTTATGAACCTAAGGTCGGAGATTTTCTTTTAACTAAAGATGTAATGCCAGGAATAGCTCATGTGGTAAAAGAACCGGTAGGAGAGATTTCCCTTGGTAGTGTTCTGCTATTAAAGATTAATGAAAACAAAATTAATAAGGAATATTTAGCCCTTTGCATTAATTCAATTATCGGGAAGTTGCAGATTAAAAGAGAGGGTGGAGGATTGGCAATTACCCACTGGAGACCTGAACAAATTAAGAATTTACAAGTTCCAATCCTTTATAGTAAAGTTCAAGAAGAAATCTCATTATTAATTGAGCAATCACATGGAACAAAACAGAGAGCAAGGAAATTATGGGAAGAAGCAAAAAGAAAAGTTGAAAAGGCAATTGAAAATGAAATCCGCAAATAGCCGCGAACATTACTGTATATTTTCTTACTTCCTCGAAAGTGGTCAGAAGTTTGGATTCTAATCAAATTATCAAATTCTTATTGCCTGTAAAGGACTTGATCTGATATGAAGAGTAATTATAATTTAATGGCAAAGATATATGACCCTATTTTTTATTTACCTCTTAAGTCAATAAGAATTGCGGTAATGAATGAGCTCTTAAAATATAAAGAGAAAGTAATTTTAGATTTATGTTGTGGCACCGGGAATCAGCTTAACTTACTTTCTAAACACGGATTTAGAAATCTTCATTGTCTCGATATATCTGATTCAATGTTAGAAATTGCAAAAAGAAGTAATTTCTCTATAAAGATTTATAGTGAAGATGCAATAAAAACAAATTTTAATGATGCATCATTTGATGTAGTAATTATAAGTTTTGCAATACATGAAAAAAATAGGAATACTCAGCAAGCTCTTGTAAATGAAGCATATAGAATTATAAAAAAAGATGGACTTATGCTTGTTGTTGATTATGTTTTTGATAATAAAACGACTAAATTTGGTAGAATAGTAATAAATATAATTGAAGGAATCGCTGGAGGAGAGCATTATATAAATTTTAAAAGCTACATACAAAACGATGGGCTATTAAGTTTGATAGAAAAAGATAAATTTAAACTTATAAAATATAACAGAATGTCATTCGGGGCTGTAACTATATCCACATATCAAAAGATACC
>CAZXYB010000145.1:0-3421 GCA_964644855.1 uncultured Atribacterota bacterium
TCAATTTTTACCATTTTATTTACTCCTCTTTTTTAATATATATTATCTCTTTATCAATTCCTTTTTCTTTTTCAATTTCAGATTTAATTTTATTACTAAGAGGCTTAATCTTATATAATGTTTTCTCAATATTTTTTTCTCTTGAAATAATAGGTACAAATCGTTTTTTTATTCTTATAATATTTGGCCCATATCTAAATGCTGCAAAAACAAAAATATTTTTTAATAATTCAGAAACACTTTTTGCTTTTTTAGTATCACCATGTTTTTCTTCTTCTGGGGTAGAATTTTCTATCTTCTTTAAAAATTTTAAATCCTTAGTTTCTAAATCAAACTCATAGATCAAGAAAAATTTTGATGATCCAAAATGTATATTAGTAAATTCGGTTCCATTGTCTGTTCCACACGCTAATTTTATTTTCATAATTCCTCCTATTTATTATTAGAATTTATTAAAACATTTTTTATTATATAAAATTACATTCCTTCATATTTTATCAATAATCATGAGGTATCCCTTTGATATGTAGAAGTAAATGCTCATAATTATCTAAGTCTTTAATCCACCCATAATTTGCATCACATTTTGCATCTAAATCCTTTATATAAGGCTTTATATCAAGCAGTGGAGTCCCGTCAAACACATCTAAACCTGAGGTGAAGATTGTGTTTTTTGTAATACGTTTTATACGAACAATACTAAGACCAATAGGATTTGGTCGAACAGGTGACCTGCTTGCAAATAAACCTACATCTGTACCATTAGTCCATGGAGGAGATATTATTAACATAGACAATTTTTCTTTTATCTGATTTATATAATACAGAAGGTAAATGTAGCGAAATTTGGCGAGTTTATAAAGTCCATCAGTATATTCGGGATCAATTACTATACGAAAATTACCTTCCTCCTCTACTGGCTGATAAGGGACATTATCATTATTAGTATATGGAGTATGAATAATTCCGATGCGCTTAAATTTAAAGCTTAGAGTTCTTTCCGTTCCCTTTTTTTCTTTTTTATTCCGATTATTCATCAGGAGACTTTCACCCCCTTGAGTAGTCTTAGGTAACCATGAAAAAATAAATGTTTTTCGAAATGGCTAAATCCTTCTTCAGCTAATATTTTTTCCCAATTTTTTTCAATAAAATTAAATGCATAAGGGCATTCTATGGACTTGAAAGGAATTTTTAAATAAAAGGGCATTTCTTTGATAGAAAATTCATTGTAATCCAGGATAAAAAACTCTCCCTGTTCTTTTAAGGCTTTAAAGGCATTTCCGATGATTTGTTTTCTGGCATCCTGCGGGAATCCATGCAATACAAAAGAAATAAAAGCCTTGTCAAACTCATTTTCGTAAGGTAAAGGTTTATCAATTCTCTGATTAATTATTTTACTATTAGCAAAACTTGCACATCTTATTTTAAATCGAGCAATCATCTCGCTTGAAATATCAAGCCCTACCAACCCACCTTTGGTAGAAAGATAGTTCATCATTAAACATGCATTCCTACCAGTGCCAGCTCCTAAATCAATAATCCTATCGTTAGACTTAATACTCATTAACTGTATTGCTTTTTGTATGAATAAAGAATATCCACCAAAGGTTATGATGTCCATTAATGTATCATAATATTTTGCTGTAAACTTGCTAATTTCAACTTTCGATTTTGGGTAATAAGCACACATTAATAATCCTCCTAAATTTTAAGCTGTGTTACATATTTTCTTTCCAATTTTCTTGCTCCATAGTTAAAAATTTTTTTTGTTCTTCTTGATTCATTATGGTTATTTTTATTTCAGGTTTTGCACCAAGCTTTTCTATTGCTTCTCTTACACTATTTACAAAATAATCACCAATAGGAATATTAGGAAAAGGAAATGCTATAACAATTGTGACTTTATTTTCTTTAGTTGATATTTCCTTGATTATTCCCAGATCAATTAAGGTACTGTTAATTGCAGGATGTTGTATCTTTTCCAAGGCTTTACGAACATCTTCTTCTAAAGTATTTTTAGCCATTATTTATTCTCCTTATATTTTTTAAAAGCCATTTTTCACCAGCAAGTATAGGAACCTTAAGCCAATTTTCTGGAGCTACAAATGGGCAAGAATAGTTTGTGCTATATGCACACCATGGATTATATGCTTTATTAAAATCAAGAATCCACTTTCCATTTACTGTGTGGTCCCTCTCATAATCAAGGTCAATATAGCGTCCTGCTCCGTATGTTTCCTTATCATTAGTGGTATCTTTAAATGGTACAAAAAGTTGTTTTTCTTGAGTATCGCTCTTATACGCCTGAAGTGTGAATTCCTTAGCAGAGAGTTCAAACCGAAATTCCCCCCATTTTATGAAATTTCGTACGTTACCAGTAGTATCTTGAATTTGTAAATTTTTTTTATTTTTATGCTCCTGAAGTTCAAGCTCGAATCGGTAATTTTGGTCTGGAGGATAATATACAAGTCCCTTAAATTTTACTCTTTCTTTTAATGGTATTGGTGATTGCCAATCTGTTGCAAAAAATTTATCTTTCTCCACGCGTTCTCGCTTGAGGTTCGCTTCCCATTCATAAAGCGCCATTATGATCTTACCTCCTTTGCTATTTTTTTTCTAAAATTTAAAAAATCTTATTTATCATAAATATTTTATCTAAATTTCCGTCCAGGAAATCGAGTACTTATGACTATTAGTAAAGTTATTAATTAAATATATTATTTTTCTATCTTTATACTTCTTGGTTCTTTTAAATTAAAACTTAAAATGAATCCAAGCAGAATAGGAATCCCGGTGATGATAAATAGCATATTGTAAGAGATATATTGAGTAATAAATCCTCCGATTAGAGGGAAAAGCGATACTGGAAACAATAAGGTTCCGGTAAGACTGATATATATGGGTCTATCCCTTGAAGGCGCTATGTCCAGCAGGTAATTTGTTTTACCTATTGTCCTTCCGGCGATAAAAAATCCTATAACTGCAAATAGAAGAAGATATAATAATTCATTTTTAAATTGAGTCATCAGTGCAACGATCGGTACCATCAAACCGGCAAATGTGCTGATTTGAATCACCTTTTTATTTCCTACAAAATCAGAAAGACGAGCCCATAAAATATTTGACAACACGCTACCGAGCATTTGAGCAGAAAGAAGTATACCGACCATTCCTAATTCAATTTGCAATACATCTTTTAAATAAAGTATATAAAATGGTAAAGCCATTCCCCCGGCTCCTGCAAGGATTTCTACCATAATAAACTTTTTATAATTTCTGTTTTTCTTTATAATTAGAAAGGCTTTTTTAAGAAAATCTTTAAAAGGTAATTGATTTTTATAAACTTTTTCAGTAGGTTCTTTTACAGAACCTAAAGCAATGTAAGAAATACTAAATAAAATAAAAGCTAAGAAAAAAAGCA
>CAZXYB010000146.1:0-3349 GCA_964644855.1 uncultured Atribacterota bacterium
TCCGATTCTTTTTTCTCCTAAGTCTATTCCTAAGATTCGCAATATGCAATTCTCCAATTAAAATAGTATCGAGTATCCAGTATCGAGTATCGAGTTAAGAAAAAAAAGCAAAAAAAACTTAAGATAGTAAAAGATAGTATCCAGTATCGAGTATCGAGAAAATCAGTATCAAAAAAATAATTAAGACAAAGAATGCTTTATAAAAATTTGGATTATAATTTGTTTATTAATTTTACTGTCATTCGACAAATATATTTTATTTTTTCAATAAGCTCAGTTTTATCAGTTTCATTAATATAATCTAATTCGTTTGAAATTATTATTTGTGTTTCTAATTCAGCACAACTTCCCAATCCTATATATAAAAACTGTCTATATTCTTTATTGTGATATCTTCTAAATCCTTCTGCAATATTTGATGGTATCGAAATTGCTGAACGTCTCATTTGAGAAGTTAAACCATATAACTCCTCTTTTGGAAATTTTTTAGTCAATATATAAATATCTTTAACGACTTCTATTCCTATTTGCCAGATTCTCAGATCTTGGAAATTTTTTATCTTTTCAGTCACTCTACTCTTTTCTCTTCCTTCTTTACTCGATACTGGATACTGGATACTCGATACTGTTTAAATAATTTCATATACTTTTTCTAAGGCCTGGTTTAGTTTATCTGCTTTTTGTCCTCCGGCCTGAGCCATTCTTTTCTTTCCCCCGCCTTTTCCACCGATAACTGGGGCTATAGCTTTTATAATATTTCCGGCATTATAACCTTTTTTAACTAAATCATCAGTAACCATTGTCAATAATGCCACTTTACCATTATCTAATACTGTCCCCAAAACTACAATGCCAGATTTAATTTTATTTTTAATCAAGTCTCCCCAATTCCTTAAGTCATTATTATCTTCTGCTTCAACTTTAAGTGCTATAACATTTACTCCTTTGATCTCCTTCTTTTTGGACAGCAGTTTGTCAACTTCATAATGCGCTAATTTATTACGAATAATTTTAATTTTCTTTTTTATCTTATTTGTATCATCTATAAGCTGCTCGATTTTTAGGGGTATTTCAGAAGGTTTGGTTTGTAATTTATCCGAAACTTCTTTTATAATATTTTCTTTTTCTTTGATATATTTTAGCGCTCTATCACCAGTTACAGCTTCAATTCTTCTTAAACCGCTTCCTATTCCCTCTTCATTGGATATTTTAAACAAACCGATGTTAGAAGTAGAATTTAGATGAGTCCCTCCACATAATTCCAAGCTGAATTCTCCGATTTTTACCACTCTTACCTGTTCGCCATATTTTTCGCCAAAGAGAGCCATTGCTCCCATTTCTTTTGCTTTATCAAAAGTACTAATCTTCGTTTCTACTTTTAACTCATCCAATATTTTTTCATTCACTAAATTTTCTATCTTTTCTAATTCTTCTATGGATAAAGGAGCAAAGTGGTTAAAATCAAAACGGAGATGATTATTGTTTACTGCAGAGCCGGCCTGTTTTACGTGTTCCCCCAATATATGTCGAAGTGCCCCATGCAGTAGATGAGTAGCAGTATGGTTTCGGGCAATAGCTTTTCTTGTAGATAAATCTACCCTGGCCAATACCTCATCTCCAACCTTTATTTCCCCTTTGCTTACTTCGGCAAAATGAGTAATTAAACCTTCGGTGGGGGTTTGGGTGTCAAATATTTCTACTAATAGACTGCTTCTTTTAGATGGGGAAGTTATAGTTCCCTTATCCCCAATCTGCCCGCCTTTTTCGGCGTAAAATGGTGTCTTTTCTAAATAAATTTTGCATTTATCTCCCGCTGCGGTTTTATCCACCAATTTATCTTCTTTGGCAATAGCAATTACTTTGCTTTTAACTTCAACAGAATCATATCCTACAAATTCTGTCTCTCCCCATTCATTTAAAATATCCTGGCATAATTTCTGATTAATTTTATCATCTTCAGCACGCGTTTTGGTTTTCACCCACGATTTTCTGGATCTTTCCCTTTGAATTTTCATTTCATTTTTAAAATCATCCCCTTCAATCCCAAAGCCATCTTCTTCCAGTATGTCTCTGGTTAATTCTAAGGGAAATCCATATGTATCGTAAAGCTTAAATGCCTCTTTTCCGCTAAGTTTATCTTTCTTCTTTTGTTTTAATTCTTCTTTTATATTGTCTAATATTTGTATTCCAACATTTAAAGTTTCCTGAAATCTTTTTTCTTCGGCCAGGATTATCTGGCAAATACGATTTTCCTCTTCATAGATTTCCGGATAGACCTCTTTCATTAAATTAATTACTACCGGAGCAACTTCGTATAAAAATGGCTGATTATAATTAATGACCTTCCCGTAGCGGAAAGCTCTTCTTAATAGCATTCGAAGGACATAACCCCTGCTTTCATTGGAAGGGACTATCCTATCAGAAATCATAAAGACCAAAGCCCTGACATGATCAGCAATTACCTTTAGGGCTAAGTCATTTTTCTGGTTTTCTCCATATTTTATGCCGGCATTTTGAGCAACAAATTTTATAATGGGCAAGAATAAATCTGTTTCAAAATCTGTATCAGCTTTTTGTAAAACAGAAGCAATTCTCTCTAAACCTAAACCGGTATCAATATTTTGTTTTGGTAAAGGAGTCAATGAACCGTCTTCTTCGCGATTGTATTGCATAAATACCAAATTCCATAACTCCAAATATCTATCATCCACACCTACTCCGCCGCCGCCTTTTGATGCCTTCTCTTCGCCCAAGTCTATATATATTTCAGAACAAGGTCCGCAAGGTCCGGTTGGACCGACTTTCCAAAAATTATCTTCCTCACCTAATCTTACAATTCTTTTTTCGGGAAGACCTATAATATTATGCCAGATATCATAGGATTCATCATCATCTTTAAATATGGAGACCCATAATTTTTCTTCAGGAAATCCTATGACTTCAGTAAAAAATTCCCAGGCCCATTTAATTGCATCTTCTTTGAAATAATCTCCAAAAGAAAAGTTTCCCAACATTTCGAAAAAAGTATGGTGTCGTGCGGTTTTTCCCACATTTTCAATATCGTTTGTTCGAATGCATTTCTGGCTGGTGGTAGCCCTTTTTAATGATGATTTTACCTGACCTAAAAATATTGGCTTAAAGGGAACCATTCCGGCAATGGTAAGTAAAATGCTGGGATCTGAAGGTACGAGGGAAGCGCTCGGAGTTATTTTGTGTCCTTTGCTTTCGAAGAATTTTAAATATTTTTCTCTTATTTCGTTGCTGGTCATGTAGTGCACGTTAATCATTACTCCTTCCGATGCTCTGTATTGTTTTTATTTACTAAACGGGCTCGATGAATCGAGCCCCT
>CAZXYB010000147.1:0-3335 GCA_964644855.1 uncultured Atribacterota bacterium
TGTTGAAAAATTAGTAAAGATATCACAAAAGGCAACAGATTGGATTAATCAAAATCCACAGAAAGCAGCAGAGATTGTAGCTCGGCAATTACAGGAAGCCGGTGGAAGCCTTTTCCCGGTGGAAATAACTGATATAGCTACCAAGACAGAGATTACACCTGAAGTTTTATTAAGATCTATGAACAGGTTAGAATATACTATTAATATTGACCCTGTAACAGTTCAGGATGCTATAGATTATATCGCCCGATTAGGTTACATTAGAAGTAGCTTTAAGGCAGAAGATATTTTAGATTTAAGTTTTATAAAACAATGAAAAGAAATAAAGTATTTAAACTAAAATGGGAAATAATCCCCATTGTAATATTTCTGGGAACATGGGAGATAATTGCTCGATTAGATTTGATGCCCGGCCAATTTTTCTTTCCTCCTTTTTCTGCTGTAGTGATGGAATTTTGGTATCTAGCGGTTAGTGGAGTATTGGGGCGTAATTTCTTTAGTAGTCTAATCCGAGTTCTTATCGGTTTTTCCGCTGGTTCTATCGCCGGACTGTTTATCGGAATTATAATGGGGTGGAACAATATAGCCAATAAGGCGCTAAATCCAATAATTAGTTTAGTTTATCCTATCCCCGCCTTGGGCTGGCTTCCTTTGTTGATGTTGTGGTTTGGTATTGGTGAAATCCTACCGATTGCCATAATATTTATCTGCTCATTTTTCCCTATCCTTTATAATACAGTTACCGGAATTAAAAATGTGAACAAAAACTATATCTTTGTGGCCAGAACTTTAGGGGCTTCTGACCTAAAAATTTTAAGTACAGTAGTCGTTCCCCTTGCTTTACCCAATATTTTTACTGGATTAAAGTTAGAATCGGGGATGGCCTGGCGAGTGATAATAGCGGCAGAGATGGTAGCTATTCCTACCGGGATTGGCGCCTTGATGATGAAGGCTGAAAGCCTTATCCGTATAGACATTATAATAGTCTGTCTAATAGTTTTGGGAGTAATGTGTCTTTCTTTTGAGAAATTTTTTGTTTTTTTAGAAAAGAGATTGACTAATCGATGGAGGTAATATGTCATCTATTAAGCTTAAAAATATTTCTAAATATGTTTGTAAAAATATTAACTTAGAGATATTTAATAAAGAGTTGTTGGTATTGTTGGGACCGAACGGGGCAGGAAAAAGCACTTTATTGAATGTTATTGCTGGGTTAATCAACTACGAAGGGTCTGTATTTTTTGATAATAAACCTGTAGACGGGTTGCCCGCTAACAAGAGGAGAATAGGATACTTATTCCAAGAATTGAATCTATTCCCTCATCTCGATGTATCTGCCAATATTGTTTATGGTTTGAAGGTGCAAAAAAGACCTCAAAATGAAATAAAAGTAAGAGTTGAAGAACTACTTCAAATAATGAAGATAAAACATTTATCATCTCGTTATCCCAAGGAATTGAGCGGGGGTGAGAAACAGAGGGTGGCCTTAGCCAGGGCATTAGCTAATTCTCCTCGTATTTTACTTCTTGATGAACCTATGAACAGTTTGGATTATCGTACTTCTAAATATCTCAGGACTGAATTTAAAATATTACAGAAAAAATTGGGCATTACCACTATATATGTTACTCATAATTTTTATGAGGCAGAAGAAATGGCAGAGAGGATTGCTGTGCTTGATAAAGGCAGAGTAGAGCAGATAGGCTCTCCTAAGGAAATATTTTTTCATCCTACAGAGGCGGTTAATGATTTTATTGGGGCACCCAATATTTTAACTTGTGATTATTGTAATAGATTAAGTTTTGGGTTAGTAGAGGTAAAATGTGGCGATATTTCTCTGGTAGTTTCCAGTGAAAGAGAGAAAATAAAGAAGGTGGCGATTTTACCGGAAGATATCTATCTTTCCGATACTAGACCTCCCGGGCCTGATGTAAACAGGGTCAAAGGGAAATTAACCGAAATCAGTGAAGTATCTTCTACTGCCTGTTGCACCGTTATGACCGGAAAAAATTCTTTGAAGGTAAAGTTGCCTCAGGAGATATTTGCCAGCATGAGTTTGGATATCGGCGATGAAGTCTGGTTGATTTTAGCTCTCCGGAAATTAAAAATCATTACCGATAGTGAATGACTTTTTTCATCTTCAATTAGAAAAATAGATTCATTTTTGATATTTACAATTATTAATAATTGTAAATATATTAATTAAGAAATAGAGAAAAATAGAAAATTAGCAAGTTAGTGTAAACCTTAGTGGGGTATTTAGAAGAAAAAATATTAGCAAAATAAATTTGACTATTGAATCCTTTTAATATATTATTATAAAAAATAAAAAATAGATAGAAAATTGCCCTTTTAAATTAGTACTGAGAGACTAACAAGGGGATAAGATAGGGAAAAAGCCATATCCTCTTATTAGTCATTAATAAGAGGATTTTTTATTGCATGAAATTAAATAAAATATAACGTCCTTTAATATTAGTCCGGCGAGGCTGATAAGGAAAATTATTATTACCCCCTTATCAGCCAAAATGGACTGGAGGGGGTTTTTTAGATGTTTATCCTAAATAGGGTGGGAAGAAGAATATCTTCGAATAATGTAAAGAGAATTATTAAAACGGTTGCTAATTTAAAAAAATAAATTAAAAGGAGTTGGCTATAATGTTGAAAGGGGAAGACATTTTAAATACCGCTCAATTTTCACTTCAGGAATTAAATTTGATTATAAATACCGCAGCAAGTTTCGAGAAACGGATTAAAGGTGAAGAAGTTATTAAAAATATGGAAGGCCAGGTGATAGCTCTCCTGTTTTTTGAGCCCAGCACTCGGACTTGTCTTTCTTTCGAAAGTGCCGCTAATAGATTAGGAGCGCGAGTAATTACTGTATCAAATCCAAACAATTCTTCTATGGCTAAAGGGGAATCTTTGGCTGACACCATTAGAACAGTAGATGGTTATGCTGATCTTATTGTTATACGTCATCCTATGAAAGATTCAGTTAAAATTGCTGCTGATAACGCTAAACATCCTATTATTAATGCTGGGAATGGGAATGGTCAACATCCTACCCAAGCTCTTTTAGATATATACACTATCCGTAAAGAAAAAGGAACTTTGGGAGGTCATGCAGTCGCTTTCGTAGGTGATTTAAAAAATGGGCGAACGGTCCATTCTTTAGGTTATTTTATGGCTCTTTATGGTAATAAGATGATTTTTGTTTCCCCAGAATCTTTAAAAATGCCAGCAGATATCACCGCTGATCTTAAAAGCCAAGGAGCCGAAATTGAAGAAACCGATGATATAATAAAAGCATTATCGGTGAGTGATATTGTTTATGT
>CAZXYB010000148.1:0-3265 GCA_964644855.1 uncultured Atribacterota bacterium
TGGAAATTCTTCGATAAATCCAATACTTCCCCCATTGGCCACATTAAAATAGAAATAGAGCTCCCGTCTGCAGAAGTCTCGGCAGAAGAACTAAAAGTGTTTGGACATGGCCCATTAGATGGAAAAGTATCTATCCAGGAGGATAGAAAGATAGTATATGAAGTTTTTGGATTGTCTTCGGGAGAAATGTTGGAAGCGAGAATTTTATTCCCCACCAGCATGATTCCCAATAGCACTAAAATAGTTAACCAGAATAAATTTGCTGAAATAATGAAAGAAGAATTAGCGTGGGCTAAAAAAGCAGACCGTGAGAAAGGTTTCAATATAATTATAATCTTATTAATTCCGTTGGTAGTATTATTTAATATATTTCTGGCCATTCGTCTTTACTTTAAATATGATAAAGAACTTAAGCCCGAAGTTGAAATGGATTATTACCGTGAATTGCCCCAGGATATTACGCCCGCAGTTTTAAGTAAATTAATGAGTATCCAGGGGGTAGGCAGTAAGGATATTATGGCAACTTTAATGGATTTGGTACGTAAGAAATATTTAAAGATCGAAGAGATTCCAAAAGGAAGAAAAAAAGATTATAAATTTATATTAATTGAAGAAGGCGATACTACTAATTTAAAAGAACATGAATCATATTTAATCCATTGGCTTTTTTATTCTATCGGTAATGGGGCGAGTGTAACTTTAAAAGAGATAAAAGACTATGCCAAGGCAACTAGTAGCCAGAGCAGTTTTCGGCACAATTATAATAAATGGGTGAAAAAAGTAGGAGAGGAATTTAAAAAATATAATTATTTTGGCGAATCAAAAGAAGGATTGAAAACTGCAGGTAAGGTAGTTTTAATGGAATTTGCCGGAGTATTTTTATTATTTGCCCTGGGAGCACTGTTAAAAATACAGTTGCTCATCATTATACCCTTATTGTTTGCTGTTGGTTTCACTGGTTTTGGGGTTATAATCTATGGTGCATTGATTAGAAAAAAGACTCAAATCGGAGTTAATGAATATACCAAATGGAGGGCATTTAAAAGATTCTTATTACATTTTAGCAATATGAAGGATTACGAAATCCCTTCTATAATAGTTTGGGAACACTATCTGGTTTATGCTATCTCCCTGGGAGTGGCAGATAAAGTAATCTTAAAATTAAAACTGGCCTTACGTAATCAAGATATATCCTTAAGAAATTCCACCTACCTATACTGTATGACTGATAGAAGCGGAAGTTTAAATAACAGTATGTTCAGGTCTTTTGATAAAGTATTTACTTCTGCTTTCGCTACTGCAAGTTCTTCAACCGGTTCGGGCGGTGGCTTCTCTTCCGGTGGCGGAGGAGGAGGCGGTGGCGGCGGAGCCGGCGCTTTTTAATGATTTATCAAAATGAAAAAGAGAAAGGGGTGTTTTTATGAGTTTTATAATGATTTTTGCTATTCTAATTGTATTGTGGGGTGTTCTTACTTATAATAAATTAGTAACCTTAAGAGGGAGAATAGATAATTCCTGGGCGCAAATCGATGTCCAGCTAAAAAGAAGATTTAATTTAATTCCTAATCTGGTAAGTTCTGTAAAAGGATACGCCAAACATGAGAAAGAAACATTAGAAGAAGTAACCGCATCCAGGACCAAATATTTGTCGGCAAAAACGCCGGAGGAAAAATTAGGAGCAAATTCAGAGTTAGCCGGTGCCCTGAGTCACTTATTTGCAGTGGCTGAAAATTACCCTGATTTAAAGGCCAATACAAATTTCCTGGATTTACAAAAACAACTGAAAGATACTGAAGACAAAATAGGTTTTTCAAGACAATTCTATAATGATACTGCCATGAAATATAATATAGCGATAGTCCAGGTACCTACTTCAATAATTGCCAATCTATTCGCTTTTACCAGCAGACCTTATTACAAAACAGAAGGAGAAGAAAGAGAAAACGTTAAAGTAAAATTCTAAAAAAAGAACAGGGGACGGTTTTCTGTTCCCGAAAACCGTCCCCTGTTCCCGTTCCTGATAATGAAATATGGAAGACGTACATAAATTAATCAAAAAAAATAATCAAATAAAAAAGTTTTGCCTGTATGGGTTTTTGAAAAACCTTAAGTTTTTTGAACCCTACTTATATATTTATCTAATACAGATAGTGCACCTTAACCTGTTCCAGATAGGAACTTTATTTTCTATTAGAGGGATAATTATTTACCTATTTGAGGTGCCCTCCGGAATATTTGCCGACCAATACGGGAAAAAGAACGAGCTGATGATCTGTTTTATCTTTTATATTGCTTCTTTCTTCTTCTTTTTCCTGGGAGGCAGTTATGCTATCGTGGCTATTGCTATGGTCCTATTTGGTCTGGGAGAAGCCTTCAGGTCAGGCACCCACAAGGCAATGATTTATTCCTATCTAGAACAGAAGGGTTGGTTTGAACATAAGACTTTTGTCTATGGTCGCACCCGCTCTTTTTCCTTAATCGGTTCTTCTTTATCTGCCTTTGCTGCAATCTTTTTAATTATTAAATTACCCAGAATGCAATGGATTTTCTTGTTCAGCATTATTCCCTATATTCTTGATTTTCTTTTAATCTGGTCTTATCCTGATACCCTGAATGAACAAGTAGAATCTACTATCAGCATAAAAAAATTTTTTACTTATAGCATTAAAAAGTTAAAAAATGTTTTTGCCGATAGGTATCTCAGAAATGTAGTAGTAAGTTCCTCGCTCTTTGATGCCATTTTTAAAGTTTTAAAAGACTACATTCAACCTATCTTAAAAGATATTATTTTAGTTTCAGGAATTTATATTATAGCCTCGATGGAGGCAACCACTCAGTTAAAAATTATTTTAGGACTTATCTATGGAGTGATGTATATTTTTAGCTCACTGGTTTCCCGAAATGTTTACCGTTTAAACTTTAAATTTAATTCTGACAAATTGATGGATATCAGTTTTGATATTTTAGGCATAGTATTTTTTATTATGTTTTTTGCTATTAAATCTAAAATTATGTTAGTAGTTATACTCCTGTATTTTTTCCTTTATCTTTTGAAAGACGGCAGGCGTCCCCTGGCAGTAGATGTTTTCGGTGATTATATGAAAAGAGATGAACGAGCCACAGTAATGTCAATTGAAAGCCAGGTCGGTTCACTTTTTATGATAGTATTAGCCCCTTTATTCGGCTGTATTGCTGATAGATTTGGTATTGCAACTTTATTTTTTATAGTCGGACTTTCAATATTGGTTTTAAATAGATT
The DNA here is from genome assembly GCA_964644855.1 of uncultured Atribacterota bacterium. Taxonomy (GTDB): domain Bacteria; phylum Atribacterota; class Phoenicimicrobiia; order Phoenicimicrobiales; family Phoenicimicrobiaceae; genus Sediminicultor. The sequence continues at coordinate 3,260 of CAZXYB010000148.1, forward strand.
CTTAAG
>CAZXYB010000149.1:0-3223 GCA_964644855.1 uncultured Atribacterota bacterium
TTTGGTTAGATTTCGATAGTTTAGAAAATTTTATGGTTGATGTCTTTCAAGGGGCAGGAGTTCCGAAAGAGGATGCGCAAATATGTGCTAATGTGCTTATTACTGCCGATAAAAGAGGAATAGATTCACATGGTATTGGCCGCTTAAAACCTATATATTATGATAGAATTAAAGCCGGGATTCAATCACCAAAAACCGATATTGAAATTGTTAATGATGGTCCTACTACCGCAGTTATTGACGGTCACAATGGAATGGGGCAGGTAATTGCCAAGAAGTCCATGGCTCTGGCTATTGAAAAGGCTAAGAAGATGGGATTGGGAATGGTAGCAGTAAGAAATTCAACTCATTATGGAATTGCCGGCTATTATGCTTTAATGGCTATTCAAGAAGGAATGATCGGAATTACCGGCACTAATGCCCGACCTTCCATTGCTCCTACTTTTGGAATAGAAAATATGTTAGGAACCAATCCTTTAACTTTTGGAATACCTTCTGACGAAGAATTTCCCTTTGTTCTTGATTGTGCTACCTCCATTACCCAGAGAGGGAAGATAGAATTTTATGACCGGGCGGAAAAAGAAATCCCCCCGGGTTGGGTGATCGGGCAAGACGGGGAGACCAGAACAGATACTCATCAAATTTTACAGGACTTAAAAATCGGAAAAGCTGCTCTTGCTCCACTGGGTGGTATCGGAGAAGAAACTGCCGGTTATAAGGGTTATGGTTATTCTGCTGTAGTAGAAATCCTTTCGGCTGCCCTGCAAAACGGAAAGTTTCTTAAAATGTTATCGGGAGTAGAAGATGGCAAACCAGCACCTATTAATCTGGGACATTTTTTTATAGCCATTAACATATCTTCCTTTATAAAACTTGAATCATTTAAGAAGATAAGCGGAGATATTCTTCGTTCCCTTCGTTCTTCTAAAAAAGCTCCTGGCGCAGAGAGAATTTACACCGCCGGCGAAAAAGAATATCTGGCCTGGTTGGAGAGAAAAGATAAAGGTGCACCTATAAATAAGAATCTTCAACAACAAATCCTTACTTTAAAAAAAGAGCTTAATTTAACTAAGTATAAATTCCCTTTTTAAAAATAAAATGGATGGAGGGTAAATTTAATGAAAAGAGTTAATTTTAAAACAATTATAATTTGTTTTCTATATTTGGTACTCCTCTTTTTTCTATTAACTTCGTCAGTTTTTTCAGCAGAAAATAAAAAAGATTTATATTCTCTCGAAGATATTTCCAATATCCGACAACTTTATTTATCCGGTAAGTCAAGAGAATTGCTCAAAGAAAATGGATTTGTAGTTACTCCTGCCTATTATAAGGAGATAAGTGATGTTTACTTAGAGTGCATAGATACCAACCAACCTATATTTATAACTACCGATGCGGTTCTCCATACCGGTCATATATTTTTTGATTATCTTTTGCGAATTTTAGAAGTAGAAAAACTTTATGATTCAGCAGTCGAACTTTCTGACCGCATGCTCGAACTTTCTATTGAGCAATTTAAAGAAGCCCATACTGAAAATGTTAAAGAGGCTGCCAGATTAAATATCGGTTTTTTTGCAGTGGCTAAAAGGCAGTTTAAACCTGAATATCTGGTTGATTATGGATTAAATGAATTAGTGGAACAGGAATGTGAAAATATAAAGAATCATAAAGGATTAGAGTTCAGAAAACTTCTAACTTATGTAAAAACCCCCAGCATTTACCAGACTCCTTATGCCTATGAAGATTATAGCCAGTATATCCCCAGAGGCCATTACACCAGAAATGAAAAGTTGGAGAATTATTTTAAGGCAATGATGTGGTATGGGCGCATTGACTTTAAATTAAGACCAGCCTCAGAAGAACCAGCTATAACTTATGGTAAGAAGATGACCCTTCAAGCCATTTTAATGGCCGATGCCCTTTTAAGAGATGGAAATGCTTTTAAATTATGGAAGATGATTTATGAGCCTACCGTCTATTTTGTGGGAAAGACCGACGATTTATATATCGATGATTATGTAAAACTTATTCAGGAAATATTTCCCCCCAATGAATCTGTGGATAGATATGATGACCAAGAAAAGCTTACTGAATTTATTGATAGTGCGATACAATTAAGGACACCTAAAATTCTTTCGGGTTTAGCTTTTGCAGAAGATGGCGATTTTAGAGTTTCAACTCAGGGTTTTAGATTTATGGGACAGAGATTCATTCCAGATTCTTATATGTTTCAGGAATTAGTATTTGGAGTAAAAGATGAAAAGGTAATTATGCAATATACTGGTGATAAAAAACCCTTTACTATGGAGATTATCCCCAATTTTGGACCAGTTAGGGCTTTTCCCCGAGGGTTAGATATCTGGGCTGCGCTGGGTTCAAAGAGGGCGTTGGAGATTTTAGAGGTAGAAGGAGAAACTGAGTATACAAAGTATTATAATCAATTAAATAATTTAAAAGAAGAATTTTCCCTTAAAACTGTAGAAAACTGGAAGCAGAATCTCTACTGGCGCTGGCTTTATGCGTTGCTTCCTTTGTTGGAAGAGAAAAAAGATACAAATTTACCTTGCTTTATGCAAAGTTCTGCCTGGATAGATAAGGAGCTACAGACCGTGCTGGGTTCCTGGACTGAATTAAGACATGATACGATTTTATATGCCAAGCAGAGTTATACTGTAGCGGCTAAGGGGATGCCTCCTGAACCAAGGTTAACCCACGGTTATGTTGAGCCTTATCCTGAGGTCTATGCCAGATTAGAAGAGATGATGGGGAATTTAAGAAATAATCTTGTTGCTCTTGACCTGGCCATCGAAGGAATTCCGGAGAAAATAGAAGAATTTGAAGAGTTACTAAATAAATTGAAAATTATTTCTGAAAAAGAAATTAGTAATGTATCTTTAAGTAATGAGGAGTATGAATTTATCTGGAATATCGGAAGTATGCTTGCGTCTTTAAAAGAGTTTCCCTTAGAAATTTTGGAAAAGATAACCTCTGATGCTGATGAGAAGATGGAAATTGTGGCAGATGTTCATACTGATATAAATACCGGACAAGTTTTAGAGGAAGGAGTTGGCTCGCCATTTAATATCTATGTTATAATAAATAATGCCCAGGGGGTAAGAATCTGTCGGGGTGCTGTTTTTTCTTATTATGAATTTAAACATTCTATGGAAGATAGATTAACTGATAAAAAATGGCAGGAGATGGGAGAAAATAGAGAAAGACC
>CAZXYB010000150.1:0-3219 GCA_964644855.1 uncultured Atribacterota bacterium
GGAAAATACAAAATACAAGTAAATAGAAGTTTTCAGTTTACGGTTGTTGTAGGGGCGTATTGCAATACGCCCCTACAACACGCTGTAAACTCTACGCTAAACGCTATACGCTAGTTTGCACGAGATACGAATAAGGTTTACGAAAAAAGGAAATTTCTATATAATCAAATAACCAAACTAAAAACTAAATTTTAAAAACGAGGTAAGGAACTATATCACTTATTAGAGATTCTAAAGAAAAAAAACTATCACCACCTCAAGTATTAGCGTTAGGGTTTCTTTCGGCAATTACTGTAGGTACTATACTTCTTAATCTTCCCCTTGCTTCCAGTATAGGAAAGAGTATAGGTTTCATCAATGCCCTTTTCACTGCTACTTCTGCCACCTGTGTTACCGGATTGATTGTACTGGATACCGGAAAAGATTTTTCTACTTTTGGGCAATTAGTTATTCTGGTTCTCCTGCAATGTGGTGGATTAGGGATAATGACTATGTCTACAATGTTTGCTTTTTTAGTGGGGAAGAAAATCTCTTTAAGACAAAGATTAATAATGCAGGAATCCTTAAACCAATTTTCTATCGGAGGATTAGTTCGTTTAGCTAAATATGTTTTAATATTCACGACAGTTATCGAAATTGCCGGGGCCATTATCCTGTTCTTTTGCTGGCAGAAGACCTATTCCCCTCTACATGCTTTATACCTGGCAATCTTTCATTCTATCTCCGCTTTTTGTAATGCCGGATTCTCTCTCTTTTCAGATAGCATGATGCGCTACAAAGGAGATTTAGTTATAAATCTTACTTTTATAATTTTAATTATATTAGGAGGGATCGGATTTTTGGTTTTATTAGAATTTTTTCAATACGGAAAAAACAGAACCCTCTCCTTACACGCTAAATTGGCCTTAAAAATCAGTTTTATACTTATTTTAGTCGGTTTCATAATCATATTCCTTGTAGAATCTAACAATCCTTCTACCATGGGAAATTTGAATTTCTCGGAGAAAATATATGGTTCAATTTTTCAATCAGTTACTGCCCGTACCGCGGGGTTTAATACTCTTCATGTCGGAAGCATGCAAAATGCCACTCTTTTCTTAATTATTATCTTAATGTTTATAGGTGCCTCTCCCAGTTCTACGGGAGGAGGAGTTAAGACTACTACTTTCGGTTTACTTTTATTATACGTCTGGTCCTCACTAAAAGGAAAAGAAGAGATTCAAATCTTTAGAAGAAGAATATCACAGGATATAATTCCTAAAGTCTTAACCGTTATCACCCTCTCCTTGGGTATGGTTATTATCATGACCATTCTATTATCCTATGTAGAAGGAGAAAATTTTATGAAAATATTATTCGAGGTAGTTTCAGCTTTTGGTACAGTGGGGTTATCAACAGGTATTACCTCGTCTTTGAGTATAGCCGGAAAAATTATAATTATTATCACTATGTTTACCGGTAGAATTGGGCCTTTAGGTCTTGCTTTAGCATTAATTCAAAAACGAGAACCAGAAATAATTAGATATCCTGAAGAAAAAATTATGGTGGGATGATAAATTGACCAATAAATTAATTCACCAATTGACCGATTGAACGATTGAACGATTAGGCAATATACTGGTTTACCGGTTCAGTAGTTAGCTAGTTGTCCGGTCAATTTAGTCGTTAGTAAATAGTGAATAGTCGTTAGTAAGAAATTAACGTAGAGCGTATAGGCGTGGGGAAGAATTGCGGGAAATGAAGACAGTATCGATTATCAAGTATATAGTAAATTAGGAAAGAAATAGAAGATAGAAGTCAGAATAAATAAGTATCGCGTATCACGTGAAGAAGATAGAATTCAGGAGCCAGGAGTCAGAATAAAATCATCAAGAATATCGCGTAAAAAAATAGTAATGTATAATATGTAGGGGCAGACCTTGTGTCTGCCCCTAGAAAGACAAAATCCAAAAATCGATAAAAGCATGAAGCATTATAATAGACGTAGGACAGGCGTCTCGCCTGTCTATTATGTAAGGTAGGGGTTCGATTCATCGAACCCGCAAGAAATCGGGTCGGATAAATCCGACCCCTACCCCAACTCAAAATAATGATATGAGGCATAATAAACTAACAGCTGAAAACCGATAGCTGTAAACTTGCAACTAGAAACTTGTAATCTGTAATTTTAATTGGTGAATCGGTTAATTGGATAATTGGTCAATTTTAAAGAGGAGGTATTTTCCATGAAGCAATTTATAGTTCTTGGTTTAGGAAGATTTGGTTCGGCAGTAGCAACTACCTTGGTTGAATTGGGACATGAAGTCCTGGGAGTAGATAATGATGAAGAAAGAGTAAATGATTTAAAAGATGAGATAACTCAGGCAGTGCAGGCTGATATTACTGAGGAAAGAGTTTTAAAAGAATTAGGGGTAAAAAATTTTGATGCCGCTATTGTAAGCATCGCTACTGATTTAGAAGCAAGCATCTTGGTAACTATGATGTTAAAAGAAATGGGACTAAAATATATTATCGCTAAAGCCCAAAACAATCTCCATGCAAAGATTTTAAAAAAAATTGGTGTGGATAAAGTTGTATTTCCCGAAAGAGATATGGGGGCAAGAATCGCTCGAAGATTAATCACCCCAAATATTAAAGATTATGTAGAACTGGAACCTAATTATAATATTATGGAGATTAAAGCCTTGCCCGAATTCGTAGATAAATCTTTAAGTGAACTGGATCTGCGGAATAAATATGGAATAAACGTTTTAGCTATAAAGAGAAATAATGGCTTTAATATCTCACCCCAGGCAAAAGATGTAATAAAAAAGGACGATTTACTAATTGTAATCGGAGAGACCAAAATAATTACTGAATTGGTCGGCAAAGCAAATCATTAAAAAATAATATTTTTGGGAACTATTACCTATTTGGAGTACACAAAAATTCCCAAAACGCTAATAATAAGAGAGGAAATATGCAAATATTCGATAGAAAACTGAAGAAATATTTTACTAATTACATACTCCAAAGTCTGTTAGCTACTATTACCCTGATTATTATTCTTTATTTTGAAAATATATTTACTAATACCGAACATCCCCCTGCCGCCGGTACTGCTTTAGGAATTACAATTCAAGGCTGGTCTTATTCAACTATACTGGTTATCCTTATAACTATTTCCCTCTTATCACTGACCAAATATTTACTAAAACCCTGGTTAAAAGATTTGGTTTA
>CAZXYB010000151.1:0-1964 GCA_964644855.1 uncultured Atribacterota bacterium
AGGTAATACTTCTATAGAAGTAAGTTTAGTTTCATTAATTGTTTGCGGGATATTAAAAGGCGAGCAGCCTGTAAATAAAAATGCAATAAAAAATACGCTTAAGCTGATTAATAATTTCTTATTTTTAATGATAATCACCTTCTTTCCATAGATGAATAGATTTCTACAAAGCTCATATTTCCTTCAGGAATTTGCATAACCTTTTTAAGGGTTATTTGAGTAATTACTACCATTACAATTATATTGGTAGTAATTATAGTATATAGGATTGAGTCAAGAATAGCGTGGAGCGTTTAGCAGATAGCGTTTAGATACGGACAAGAAGTATATTAGTCGTGTCAGTAGTAGGGGCAGACCTTGTGTCTGCCCATTAGAATTTAGAATAAGGAAATTATCATTCTTTATCTTTATCTGACTATCCACTAAAGTTTACACTAATAAAACAGTATCTATTGTATCGTATCGAGTATGTGGATACAGTAATGAGTAATAAGATTAAAAAAACAGATTACTTATTACATGTTACACATTATTTCACTTGCTCGTTAGCTGGTTAAGAAGATAGAAAAAAGAAGACAAAGACGAAATACAAAAACCAGAAAAAATTAGTATCGTGTATTGTGTTAAGAAGAAGAGAGAAAGAAAAAATAGAAACATAATTATTCTTTATTTATTTTATAAAAAAAAGAGGAATTTTGCGAATTTTGTAGAATATAAATAAAGAGATGTAATTTTGATAATTAAACAAAATTAATTTACTAATTATAGGCAGTAAACGCATAAAAAGAAAAGGAGCTTGATATGAAAATAGGATTATATAATCTGGTTTCTGAGGTACATAACGAAGGGTATATTAATCGGACATTAGAGGGCTTTATAACTGAAATTGAAGAAAAATTAGGTGAGAAGTTTAAAAATATAAAATTAGAGAACTTTAACCGGAAAGATTATTTTCCCCTTATCTTTATTAAGTCCGGGGGAGTTGAGGGAAAATTCAAACAGATTTTTAAACAGGTCAAGGGACCTTACCTGCTTTTATCCAGTGGATTACATAACTCTTTTGCCGCTTCTTTGGAGATCGCTTCCTTTTTAAAACAGAGAGGGGAAAAAGCAGAAATAATTCACGGAGATAGCAGTTATATTGCCGGGAGGATAAAAGAGCTAAGAAAAATTTTCCAGGTAAAAAATAGATTGTTTTCCACTAAATTAGGAGTTATCGGTAAACCCTCCGATTGGCTTATAGCAAGTGATGTAGATTATAAGAAAATAAAAGACAGTTTAGGAATTTCTTTAATTGATATTGAAATGGATGAACTGGTTAAAGAAATCGACCAGGATCACAATTTTGACCATCCCAAATTAAATGATATTAAAAATAAAGGGTTTGATAGTAAATCAATCGACGGAGCATTGAAAATTTATAACGGATTTAAAGCCATTGTAAAGAAATATAAATTTGATGGTATTACCGTAAGATGTTTTGACCTACTGGAAATTTATAAAAATACCGGTTGCCTTGGTCTTTCATTATTAAATGATGAAGGAATTGTAGCCGGCTGTGAAGGCGATATTCCCGCTCTTATATCTATGGTTATTCTGCATTATTTAACCGATGAGCCTGTTTTTATGGCCAATCCTTCCAGTATTGATATTAGCCGGAATGAAATAATTTTAGCTCATTGCACCTTACCCTTAAATATGTCTGATAAATTTTGTTTAAAAACTCACTTTGAATCAGGTTTGGGAGTAGGGATAAGGGGAAACATTAAAGAAGGGAAGGCCACTATTTTTAAACTTTCCCGAGATTGTAAAGAACATTTCGTGTCCGGGGGAGAAATAATTGAAAATTTAAATAGCGAGAATTTATGCAGGACCCAAATAAGATTTAGAATGAATGAGGGGGTTAAATATTTTTTGCAAAATTCTTTGGGAAATCATCATCTGATTTGCAAAGGAGATTATAG
>CAZXYB010000151.1:2064-3191 GCA_964644855.1 uncultured Atribacterota bacterium
TGCAAAGGAGATTATAGCGAGTTGGTAAGAGAATTCTTTAAATGGTAAAATAGTAATATAAAATAACCAAGCAAGGGATTTATGTTATATAAAAAATAGGATGTGTTGTCCCTATTTTTAAGGAGGAGAATTATGGGAGATATTATGAGGCCAGTTCCCTTTAAGCAGTTATTCCATTGGATAACTGAAGAATATCGGTCGCAGTGGACAATTTTTGGGATACCTGAATCTCAATTTTTTATTAAAGAAAATGGAAAAAGTATTCAGATATTTGATGAAAGTTGTGCAACTCCTGTGGGACCGGCAGCAGGCCCTCATACCCAATTGACCCAAAATATTATTGCTGCCTATCTGGTTGGGGGACGCTTTTTTGAGCTTAAGACTGTACAGAAACTTGATAGCCTGCAATTTGATAAGCCCTGTATTGATGCGCGAGATGAGGGCTATAATACCGAATGGTCTACTGAACTTTCCCTGGAGCAGGCATATGACGAGTATATTAAAGCCTGGATACTGCTTCACTTCATAGAAGCAATTTTTGATATGCATGTTACTACAAAACAATCTTTTATTTTTAATATGAGCGTTGGCTATGACCTGGAGGGGATTAAAACACCGCGTATGGACGCATTTATTAACAGTTTAACCGATGCCTCCGAACATCCGTTATTCAAGCGTTACTTAGAGGAATTAAGTTCTTTTATTCGGGATACGAACTTTTCAGAAGTACTGCACATTAAAGGAAAGGTTAAAAGCCTGGAGAATATTTCCAGGACAATTTCCCCTTATATTGCCCGATCTGTAACTCTCTCTACTATGCACGGATGCCCCCCGAAAGAGATAGAATCTATCTGTAAATATCTTATGGAAGAAAAAAAACTCCATACTTTCGTAAAATTAAATCCGACCTTACTTGGCTATAAATTAGTTAGAAAAATATTGGATGAGTTTGGATTTAATTATATAAATATTAAAAAATCTACCTTTACCAATGACTTACAATGGGATGATGCGATAGGGATGCTTAAACGGCTTTCTAAAGTAGCTACTGAATGTGGTCGTAATTTTGGAGTAAAACTTTCTAATACGCTGGGAACAGTAAATACCTTGGGTGTTCTTCCTGGAGA
>CAZXYB010000152.1:0-3178 GCA_964644855.1 uncultured Atribacterota bacterium
GTTTTTTTTAGCCTTTTTTGACTTACCCGAAACTCTATAACCCTTACAGGAAGCCATTTTTGGATTTTGAGAAGGCAAAAATAGGTCAAAAATCACTCATTTTCCGAGGGTAAAAGTATAGGTTGAGGCGAAATTTGCTCATATAATCAAAATACGAAGCCCCCCCTTGAAACCTTTATTATACAAGGCTTTCAGGAAGCTATTTTTTCACATATTATCCACTATTTCCCCTTTGTCTTTTCGAGGAGCGAAGCGACGAGGCAATCTCATTACCTAATCTTGTCATTACAAGAAACAGTATAAACAAGGGAGATAAATATAATAGAATTAGAGTATTTACCAGTTTTTATAGTAAAAAACAGCAAGGCTCTAAAACGTAGAAAATATAAGGGTTTCAGCGTTTTTATTAGTATATAGGATGTTGATATTTGCTCCAAAATATGGAGAAAATGAGCAAAAAATGGCTAAAAAGACTATTTTAGCAGTCTGAAAGTCTTGTAAAATAAGGGTTTTAACGAAATATAGCCGTAGCGGCGTTTCTTGAGGTTGCCTGGAGTGATTGTTCGTATTTTTTAAAATAGGCGCTTAAAAGGGCTTAAAATGGCTTATTTTGGATGTAGGCGGAAAGCCTTATTTTATAAGGGTTTCAGGGGGTTTTTCTTAAAAAGAAGGATTTTTAAATCTTTTGTCGAATTTGAAGATATATAAAGGGAAATTTTAAAAATATTTCATAGGACGGCAAAAAATAATGAGTGAAATTCTTTTAGAAAAATTAAAGGCTGAAATGAAGATTAATCCTGAGAAGGTAGCCCTTTCTTTGGGGAATTTTATCAGAGAATATACTGATAAATTAGAAAGAGAAGGAGTAATATTAGGATTAAGCGGGGGTATTGATTCGGCAGTTATTGCGGCTTTGTGCGTGCGGGCACTTGGTCCCGAGAAAACCTTAGCTTTAATTATGCCCGATAAAGATTCGAAAAAAGAACACACCCAAGATGCCTTAAACTTTGCCCGGGAATTAAATATTGAAGCAAAGTTATTTGATATTACTCCTTATCTTGAAAAACTTGGCGTATATAGACTGTTTCCTTTGGATAAACTTCTTTCTTTAGGGAAATTAAAAGGAGCTTTAATTAGAAAAGCATATCATTTCTATGAGAGAAAGACGGGGAAGCTTCCCTTTCTGGAAAGTCTTTCAGGGTTTAAGGACAAAGAATATAGTTCTTATCTGGCTAAAGGCAATGCCTATTATCGGGCAAAACATCGACTGAGAATGATATTACTCTATTTTTATGGAGAAATGGAAAATAGATTGGTAGTAGGAGCAGCCAATAAGAGTGAATATAAGATTGGATATTTTGTAAAACATGGCTGTGATGATGCTACTGATATTATGCCCCTTTTGAATTTATATAAAACCCAGGTAAGAGAACTCGCTCGCTATCTGAATATACCCACAAGAATTATAAAAAAACCTCCATCGCCTGATGTTATGCCAGGTCTTACTGACGATGAAGAGGTAATAAGAATTTCTTATGAAAAGATGGACTTAATTTTATTGGCTATAGAAAAGGACTGGAAAGTTTCAGATGTAGTGAAGACACTGGAAGTAGAAGAAGACGAAGTTATGTATATAAAAAAATTAATTCACAAATCAGGACATATGCGAAAGATTTACGTGCCTTAAACTAAATAGTTATTCAATTACCCGGTTAACCAGTTTACTAGGCATCAATTCGAAAATTGCTACTGGTGTGAAGATAAACTACGAGATTGAAAAATACAATAGTTATTGTAATTTTATGATATGATACAGAAGATATATTTATTTAAAAATTGATTATTACAGGAGGGAGTTATGAAAATTTATATTAGTGCTGATATCGAAGGCGTAACTGGCATTACCCATTGGGATGAAACTGAAAAAACAAAATCTGATTACCAGAAGTTTTCCAAACAGATGACCGATGAAGTAAAAGCAGCCTGTGAAGGAGCAATAAAGGCGGGAGCAAAAGAAATTTGGATTAAAGATGCCCACGATACCGGAAGAAATATTAATGCAGCTGAACTGCCACAAAATATCAAATTAATTCGTGGTTGGAGTGAACATCCCTATTTAATGGTTCAGGAATTAGACGAATCATTCGATGCTTTATTAATGATTGGTTATCATTCTTTTGGCAGTTCAAGCTCTAATCCTTTATCTCATACTCTAAGTTCTACCACTTTAAATTATATAAAATTAAACGGAGAATATGCCAGCGAATTTTTAATTCATGGTTATGCCGCTGCTACTATGGGTGTGCCTGTGGTTTTTATAAGTGGAGATGAGGGAATTTGCAAGGAAGCGAAAAAAATTAATGAAAACATCAAAACCGTGGCAGTAAATAAAGGTGTCGGTAACTCCGTAATCAGTATTCATCCCCGGCTTGCAGTAGAAAAAATAAAGGAAGGGGTTGAGTCCATATTAAAAGGAGATATTGATAAATGTAAAATTGAATTACCGGAGCACTTTAAAGTAAAATTATCATATAAAAAACATGTAAGAGCATTTAAAGCATCTTTTTATCCTGGAATGAAACAGATTTCTTCTACCGGTTTAGCATTTGAGACAGATGATTATTTTGAGGTTTTACGGATGTTACTATTTACGACTTAAAAAAGATTCAAGTCGAGAAAATTTGTTGTAGAGGAAAAAATAATTTAGAATTTTTTTATAATTTTATAAAAATAAAGCAGGATTTTTGAAATCCTTGTCGAATAGATATATAGATTTACAAAATGAAATTAGATTCTTGAAGGAAGGTCTATTTTCTTGCTTTGTTGATCGGAAATAAAAAATTAAAAGGGAAGGAGGTGAAAAAAAGAATGAGAAATAAAAAATTAGTACTAATGGTTATCTTTTCTCTATTAATTGTGCTTTGCACAGGCAGTATTAGTTTATTGGCCGCAGAGAAAGTATATGTTAATGGTATTGATGCTGATTATCCACCCTATGCCTTTATAGACGAAAAAGGTAACCCTGCTGGTTTTGATGTGGAGTGCTTGAATTGGATTGCCGATGAGATGGGTTTTGAAGTCAAACATCAACCTACGGCCTGGGATGGTATAGTTGCCAGTTTATTAGCTAAAAAGATTGATATGGTTTATTCAGGAATGACCATTAATGAAGAGAGGC
>CAZXYB010000153.1:0-3176 GCA_964644855.1 uncultured Atribacterota bacterium
CGCAGGAACCATCTTTATTAAAACCGGCTACCAGAAGAGTTATCCTATCGATTCCCCCGACTCCATTTTTTAAATTACCATGCAGGTCTTTGTATTGGAATTTAATCATATAATTTTCTTGCTTAACTTCTACAACTTCGAAACCCTGCCGCTTGAGGTCATTATTAATCTTTTCTACTGCATCATCTAACCTTTTTTGCCATTCATATTTTATATCAAAAAGATTGTGTAATCTGTCGGCCGCATCTCTTACGTTCAATCTTTCAACATCGTTATCTCTTTTAAACTGCTCGATAAATTTACTGACACTTTTCATTACTCCATCTTCCGGTAAAAAAGCCAGTCCGGTTACAATTATCCCAATCCTTTTGTTCAACTGAAAAAGTTTGGAAGCATTATCGCTCCCGATTCGAGCCATCCCTTTTCGGTTGCGATAAGATTGCCGGCTGTCAGCAGCCAAAACGATTCCTTCCGGGGTGGTGGTGTTTATTCCTAATGACATGTTATCATCTCCATTTTAAAATATTTTTTACTTTTCCTTTTTTTCTTTCTCAATAATTTTAATAAGCTTTAATAGTATTTCTATTCGCGGCTGGGCATTTGTATGTACAAATATCTCCAATGCCTCCTGATAATACTTTAGTGCTTCTTCGGACTTGCCTAAAGCAATATATACCAGTCCTATGTTGCCCAGATTAGTTGCTATACCTTCTTTATATCCTATTTTTCTATTTATACTTAGCGCTCTTTGATAATAATTTAAGGCTTGATCAGTTTCCTTTAAATTATTGTAGGCCAGACCAATATTATTAAAAACATTAGCTATTCCTTCCTGGTATTTATTCTTTTTATTAATCTCTAATGCTTCCTGAAAAAGTTTTAATGCTTCTTTGGATTTTCCTGAATCAGTATATATTGTTCCAATATTGGTCAGACTATTAGCTATGGCTTGTTCATCTTTGAATTTCTTGCTAATCTCCAAGGCCTCTTCTTGACACTTCAATGCTTCATCATGTTTACCAAATTCATTGTAGAGAGTACCTATGTTGTTAAGATTATGAGCAGCACCTTGTTCATATCCGAGTTTTCTATTAATCTCCAAGGCCTGCTGATAGTATTCTAATGCTTCATCCGGTTTGCCCAGGTTATGGTAGATATTTCCTATGTTGCCGAGGGCAGTTGATTTGGCTGGCAATTTGCTAATTTTATTTTCTGCTCTTTTTAAAATGTTTAATGACTCTTTAAAATGTTTTTCCGCCTGATTCAGTTTAGATAAAAAGAAGTAACAATTGCCGATAAGGATATTAAAGCCAATTTTATCTTCCTCGGGGATACTTAAGTCATGCAGGCATTTTTCGTATGCTTTAATAGCTTTTTCAAATTTATATTCTTTCTCATGCTTTTGTCCGGAGTGAAAAAATTCTTTTAATAAAGGATTTCTATCCAGAACTTCTATTACGGTTCCCGGTAAGTTTCTGTCGAATAATTCCTGCCTTTCGTATAAACGATTATAAAGTTCTTCTCTTTTAGATTTTTCTTCTTTATTCTTTTTATCTTTTATTATTAGATACAGGTCAAAGATAAGTATCAAGGCACAGACAACCCACAGCCCTATTTTCATTCCTGTGGATATATTTTTTAGCGCAAATAAGCAGGCAGCAAATATTAATGGTCCTGCTATTGAAATAATATTTATTAATGAATCCATTTTTTTATCTCCCTTCCCTGGAGAAATTTTAATTAGTGATTGGTGATCGGTGTGAATTTTTATTATTATATCTTAATATTCGATAAAAGTTTGGAAAATCCTTTTTTTTGTGAAAAATATTTTTGTTATTCCACATTTAATACGGAATCCATAAGTAGGGGCGTATTGCAATACGCCCCTACAAGGATAGATTCCCGCTACAGTTTAGACTCACGGAAGTGGGTGCTGGTTACAAGCGCGAGGTTGATACAAGAAAAGACGGGCTTGATGAATTAAGCCCCTACATTAGGAAAACAAAAAAGATAGTATTAGAGGGGAAGGAAGTTTAAGGAAAGAAAAAGATAGATTCCCTCTTTCGAGGGAATGACAGAAAGAAATAAGAAGAGGGAGGAGGTGTGCGGAAAAGGAAAGACGGGCTTGATAAATCAAGCCCTTACGGTGAAACAAGGAGTAGTTCTTTGAATAATTAGATATGTTATTAATGTTAATGTTATGGTAGAATTATAATTAAATGATTTTATAAAAAACTAAATAGAATAGTTAAAGGAAAACGGGGGGGAATAGATTTGAAAAGACATACTAAGGGATATATGATGGTAGCTGCTGCCGCTACTCTGTGGGGGACAGTTGGTATACAGGTACAAACTCTTTTTAATTACAATTTATCTCTCCAATCTATTATATTTTGGCGGTTGTTTTTTGCTTTTATAATCTTATTTTTCTTTGTTTTTTTTACCAACAAAAAGTGGTTAATAATTGATAAAAAAGGTATTATTTATCTCGCATTAATGGGACTTTTCAGTCAAATGCTTTTTAACTTATTCTATTTTAGTTGCATTCAAAAAACTACTATTGCCACTGCTGTTACCCTGTTATACTCCGCTCCCATATTTATTGCTGTTATGGCCAGAATTTTTTATAAGGAATTATTTACTCCAGTTAAAACCGTAGCTTTATTTCTTTGCATGGGAGGCTGTTTCTTTGCCGCAACCGGGGGTTCTGTAGCTGTACTTAAATTAAACTTGATCGGAGTTTTGATGGGTCTCGGGGCAGGGTTTACTTTCTCTTTAGTAACTATTATCAGTAAAGCTATCATCCGCAAATATCACCAGCTAACAATTATCGTCTACGCACTTGGATTTGGATTGCTTTTTTATCTGCCCTTTTCTCATCCTTTAATAATTTTTCAAAAGAATTTACCTTTAGAGGTATGGCTGTTAATATCCTCTTTCGGTGTAATTTCTACCGCTTTAGCTTATGGACTTTATATCACCGGAATATCTTATGGTATTGAGGTATCCCGAGCAGGAATTATCAGTACTCTGGAATTAGTAGTTGGAGTTATTCTTTCTTATCTGGTATTTAAGGAAGTCCTCTGGGGATGGAAATTGGTTGGGATTTTGATGGTTGTATTTTCGGTGATAATTGTTCAAGCAGATAATATTTTACCTGTAAAAAAATAAATTAC
>CAZXYB010000154.1:0-1345 GCA_964644855.1 uncultured Atribacterota bacterium
TTTAACTGTCTTTACCGATTCAATGGAAATGTATAGCTCTCGATTAAAAGAATTAAAAGAAGAATTTGGTCCTTACGATGAAACCGATGCAGCTATTGATTATCATCGTAACCTGCAGGCACTTACTACTGATTACATGCAAGAATTAACTTATCGCGATAAGAAACGCATCCATAACCTCAAGTACTTTACCTGGATAGAACAACAAGGTAAAGATATAAAAGAACTAAACGCTCAATGGTACGACAGTGAGAATTATTGGGGTAATATCCATCAGCAAGCAGGAAAAATAGACGAGCTTATTAAAAAATTTAATCAAAGGACTGGTTTGCTAAAATAGTAACCGTCCCCTGTCATACTTAAGGGAGATGAAAAGAATGAAATTCAGTGAGGTTAATAAATCGATAAAACGAGTTGATGCATACGAAAAAGTTACCGGAAAAGCTAAATTTGCTGCTGATTTATTCTTCCCTAATATGCTTTACGGTAAAGTTTTGCGAAGTAAATATCCCCATGCCCGAATTGTGAAGATAGATATCGAAAAAGCTCTGGCCTATCCGGGCGTTGAAGCGATTATAACGGCGGGTGATATTCCTAATAATGAATTTGGAGTGATTATCCAAAACCAACAGGTTTTAGCCCGGAAAGAGGTTTTATATATTGGTGATGGCATTGCTGTAGTTGCCGCAGAGACTAAAGAGGCAGCTGCCAAAGCTATAGAATTAATCGATGTAGAATATAAAGAACTACCGGGTATTTTTGACCCGGAAGAAGCCGAAAAAAAAGATGCTCCCTTAGTTCATTCAGAATTAGAAAATAATCAGGTGGTTCATCATCGATTAAGAAAAGGGGATACAGAAAAAGGTTTTGCTCAAGCAGAGGTAATACTGGAAAAAGAATATAGCACTCAATTTGTAGAACACGGTTATATCGAACCTGAGTCACTTGTGGCAGTGCCCCATGAACATAATACTTTAGTAACTATCTATGGTTCGATTCAGAATCCTTTTTCCTGCCGGAATGCCGTGGCAAGCGTGCTTAAAGTACCATTGAATAAAGTGAGAATAATTCAGAATCATATGGGAGGATCATTTGGGGGCAAAGATGAAGTTATGTCTTCTATGGCTGCCCGGGCTGCAATTTTAGCTTTAAGAACCGACCGACCGATTAAAATGGTTAATACCAGAGATGAGTCAATTCTCGAAAGCTACAAACGTCATCCTTATAAAATGAAATATAAAGTAGGCGCCACCAAAGAAGGTAAGCTGGTAGCAATGGAAATTAAGTGTTTAGCCGATAGCGGAGCATATGCTTGCCAGACCCCCTTTGTTACCTGGCGTTCGGT
>CAZXYB010000154.1:1445-3162 GCA_964644855.1 uncultured Atribacterota bacterium
CAGGTGAGTCTGGAAGAGGTAATTAACAAAGCTGTTGAAGCCAGTAATTATAAAGAGAAATATAGAGAGTACAGTAAACCCCAATCAGGAGATAAAAAAAGAGGAATCGGTATGGCTGTTAGTTTTCGAGGCTGCAGCTTAGGAGCTGAGGCAACCGATGCCGCCGGGGCTATAGTCGCCATTCAGCGTGACGGGAGCATCTTAATATCCTGTGGATTGGCTGAAAACGGTGAAGGTTTAAAAACTGTCTTTACCCAGATAGCTGCCGAGGAATTGGGAGTAGACATTAAAAGGATTAGCTATATGGAGGTTGATACTTCGGTTTCTCCTGAGAGTGGTCCTACCGTTGCTTCCCGAAGCACTTTGTTGGGTGGAAATGCAGTGAAAAATGCTACTCATCAATTAAAAGAAATTCTTGCCGATATGATAGCAAATAAATTTAAAGTTAAAGCAAGCAAATTAGTTTTTAAAAATAAGAATATATATGAGAAAGATAAAGAACAAAAGATTATTTCTTTTGATGAAGCTATAAGTTTGGCTAATCAGGAGGGGATATTTTTATCTGCCTACGGATGGTATAAAGCCCCCGATATTTCCTGGGATGAAGAAATTGGTCAGGGTAGACCGTATTTTACTTATGTTTATGGTTGCCAGATAGCCGAAGTAGAAGTTGATATAGCAACCGGTCAGATAGAAGTATTAAAAATGACTGCTGCCCATGATGTAGGTAGAGCCATTAATCCTGCCTGCTTGAAGGGGCAGATCTACGGTGGGGTAATGATGGGCTTGGGTTATGGTATCATGGAGGAAGTAGAAACTGTGAATGGCTATATTAAAAATACTAACTTTGATGAATATTTAATTCCTACAGTAAAAGATATGCCGGAAATTAACCCGCTTATTGTAGAAAATCCCGACCCCTATGGTCCTTATGGAGCTAAATCTATCGGTGAACCAACTTTAGAATTGGGCGCACCCGCCATTGCCAATGCAGTAGCTCACGCAACCGGAAAAAGAATCAGGCAGCTACCCCTTAATTTAGAACGAGTCTTACTGGGGCATTCTTTAAGTAAGGAGGGGACAAAAAAATGATATCCTACGAATTTTTAACTACCCAAAAAATAGAAGAGGCCCTAGATTACTTAGATAAATTTAGCAAAGTTCATATATTAGCCGGAGGAACGGATGTATTGGTTAACCTTTACAAAGAGAGTCCTCGCTTGCCAAATTTTGACTATCTCTTAGATATAAGTAACATCCCGGAATTAAAAATTATTAATTTAATTAATAATTTTATAGAAATAGGGACGTTGGTGACCCATTCCAGATTGATTAATGAGCCGCTCATTAAAAATAATTTTCCTGTATTAACGGAAGCAGCTTATACTATCGGTTCAACCCAGATTCGTAATCGCGGCACTATCGGAGGTAATATTGTGAATGCCTCGCCGGCAGCAGATCTTTTGCCCCCTTTAATCGCCTTAAAGGCTGAAATAGAATTAACTTCCGGGGAAGGCAAAAGAGTATTGTCCTTGGAAGAATTTTTAGCCGGTCCTTACAAAACTAAGATACAAGCTAATGAATTATTAACTAAAATAAAAATTCCTCTACTTGCTGATAATTATTATACCGATTTTCAAAAAATAGGCAGGAGAAAAGCTTTGTCTATTGCCAGACTAAGTCTTGCCATGGTTACCAAAATAGACGAAGAAGGTGT
>CAZXYB010000155.1:0-3057 GCA_964644855.1 uncultured Atribacterota bacterium
TCACATTACACAGATTTAATTACAGAACATTTGTTCATGATAATTAATGTTCTACGTGGAACGCTTGTTTATTAATATAAGCTTGCAGTTGCAAGAAATATGCTTAACCGGTTTTCCAATTAATATTAGTTGCCAAGTTATGTAATGTGAAACGTGTAACAA
Organism: uncultured Atribacterota bacterium; assembly: GCA_964644855.1. Lineage (GTDB taxonomy): Bacteria > Atribacterota > Phoenicimicrobiia > Phoenicimicrobiales > Phoenicimicrobiaceae > Sediminicultor. The sequence goes on from CAZXYB010000155.1 coordinate 163, forward strand.
GTAACCTATTTTTATAGCTTTAGGGATTCAATCTTATTAATCATCGCATATTACTTGTCACCGTATTTTATACCGAGATACGATTCACGGAATACTAGATGCTAGTTTGGTTTCTGGGTTCTTTTTTATCTTAATTTTAAATTTTGAATTATGGTTTTACGCTTTTCGTTTTGCGATTTTACTTATTTATAATAATACATAACTTATATTATCAAAAATATTTCAAAATTACAAAGGTCTTTTGTGGGGGAAACCTTCTCTTCGGGGATATTTAGAAGGAGTATATTTTATTTTCCTGATTACCAAAAGACATCTTTCCTGATTTATAAAGGGAATTCGAACATTTTTAACTCCAACCAACTCTCCGCCTAAAATCTGAACCGCCTTAAAGCCTTTATCTATATCTTCCTTGTATGACCTTCCTTTTTGAGCTATAAATAATCCTCCCACTTTCACCAAAGGAAGGCAATATTCGCTAAGAACATTTAAACTGTCTACTGCTCTGGAAATGGCTATATCATATTTCTCCCGGTAATCTACATCTTTCCCAAAAGTTTCTGCTCTACCATTAAGTATCTTAACTTTCTGAAAATTAATTTCTTCTATTGCCTTTTCCAAAAATATGGTCTTCTTCTTTCTTGCTTCCAGAAGAGATAATTTAATAGAAGGGTATATTATTTTAATCGGCATACCCGGGAAACCTGCGCCTGTTCCGACATCAATAATGTTTATCCCTTCTATATCAATATATTTATTAATAACTTTTATACAGCTAATGGAATCTAAAAAGTGTTTAATAATTATTTCCTGCGGTGTTTTTAAAGAAGTTAAGTTTATTTTTTGATTCCACTGGACTAATAACTCTAAATATCGGGAAAATTTTTTAACCTGCTCTTCACGAAGATTAATTCCCATTTTTTGGGCACCGTTTATTAAAATATTTTCATCGTCTTTTAACAAAAAAGTTTCACCTCTATTTCTAATTCACCAATTTGTCAATCTACCAATCCGCCAATTATATTATTTACCTGGTTAACCTATTTTCCTATCGGCTGGTTGTATTAGTCGTTAGTGAATAAATTTAGCGTGAAGCGTACAGCGTGTAGCATATAGTTTTGGATTAATAAAATTTGCTGTGGTCAAACTAAAAATCTAAAACAAAAGGTAAAAAAGCTATAATTGTTATTTAAAAATTCGGAAGATAATAGTCAGAACTCAGAAGAATATAATCCTATAGTTTCAAATAATTTTGAATACTATATTCTGGCTCCTAGCTTCTTCTTCGCTATATACTAATTTTTCTACACTCTACACGCTATAGGCTATCCGCTATTTTCGATATACGATTCACGAGATACGAGATACAAATTTGGCTTTTCCACAATTTGTCCACATAGATAAATAATATTAGATATTATGATTTAAGACTACCCTAATTCAAATATTAAAAAACCACAACCAAAAAAATATTTTTTAATTTACAAAACTTAAATTAGTTGCTATAAATAAGATAATTAAACGTTTTAAATAACTAATTTTTTAACTTATTTTCTTACGCAAAGATCGCTTTGATTGAGAGGATAACTTAAAAGCTTTAATTTTATTCAATTTAAAGTTTTCCACAATTTATTCACACTTAGTTTTAAAATGTTCCACGTGGAACATTGCCACTTTAAAAGATGCTTTTTTTACCGCATTATATAAAATCAATCTATTATTTCCCGATACAAAAACGAGAGAAAATATTATTGATTATCTCATCACTTACCGAATCCCCGGTTATCTCACCGAGAGAATCCAGGACATCTTTTAGGTCAACAGTTAAAAGGTCGTGAGGTATTTTCTTTTTTGTCCCCTCTAATAGATGTTCTAGCCCCAGTTTAGCTCTTTTTAAGGCCTCAGCCTGCCTAACGTTGTTTATAATTACCCCATTTTGTGGTATTACTATTCCATTAAATACGTTTTTAGTTAATTCTTCTTCTAATTGCTCTATTCCAATCTGCTCTTTTAAGGAAATTTTTATGTCGTCTTTAATATTTAAGAGCTTAAAAAGTTTTTTTCTTTCTATCTTCTCTTTAAGATCTATTTTATTTTCAATAGTTATAACTTTTTTATTTCTCTCTTTTTCTCTTTTTATTTCCCGAATAACCTTCATGTCTTCTTCGGAAAGAGTAGTATTTGTATCAAACATTACCAAAATAAGTTCGGCTTTATCTAAAAATTTTTTCATCCTTTTAAGGCTTATCTTTTCAATAACATTTTCCGGAGTTTTAAACCCGGCGGTATCTATAATCTTGAAAGCTATCCCTTTAAGGTTAATTAATTCTTCAATTGTATCTCTTGTTGTTCCCGGCAGATGAGTAACGATAGCCCGGTTTTCTCTTAATAGGGCATTAAATAGGCTGGATTTTCCGACATTAGCCTTCCCTACAATTACGGTGTTTATACCTTCTTTTAATATCTTTCCGTAATCCAGAGTCTCCAGCAAAGAGGAAATTTCTTCTAAAATGTTTTTTATTCTGTTCTTTATTTCTGTTGAGTCCAATTCTTTAATACCCTGGTCAGGAAAATCCATGGGGGCTTCTATCTCTGCGGTAATCTTCACCACTTTCTCTCTTAAATTAATAGTTTTTTTCTTTAAATTACCTTCTAACTGATCCAACGAAGAGCTTAAACTCCTCTCGGTTTTTGCCTGAATAAGGTCAATTACTGCTTCAGCCTGGCTTAAATCAATTCTACCGTTTAAAAATGCTCTTTTAGTAAATTCCCCCGGCTCAGCCATCCTTGCCCCACAATTAATTACTGTTTCAAGAACTTTCCTGAGAGATAGTATCCCTCCGTGACAATTAAATTCTACAGTGTCTTCCCGGGTATAAGTTTGGGGTTTTTTCATTA
>CAZXYB010000156.1:0-3041 GCA_964644855.1 uncultured Atribacterota bacterium
AGAAGATATCAAAAGAATATATCTACAACCTTATGAAGCAAGAGTTTATAGATTAGTCGATAGTGAATAAACCTAGCGTAGAGCGTGCAGCGTTTAGCGTATAGTTTTGGATTAATAAAATTTGTCCTAATTAAATTAAAAATTTAAAACTAAAAGTGAAAAACCATAATTCAAAACTCAAAACTTTTTTCGTATAAAGTATTGCTTTTAAAGTAGTGGGCGGATTTATTCGACCTGTTTTCATTGCGGGTTCGATGAATCGAACCCCTACGATAAAAGGAAATTTCTGTACAATCAAATTGTACTAACTGTTAATGTAAAAAAGGAGCAGATTAATTAATCTGCTCCTTTTTTACATTATTTTTTTCTTATTATTTACTCACAAGTTATAGCTTCTACCGGACAACCATCGGCAGCTTCTTTGCATGATTCCAACAAATCATCTGGTACCTTGCTAACTTTTACTGTCGCTATATCATCTTTTACTTCAAATACTTCAGGACAGGTATCTTCGCACAATCCACATCCGGTACATAAATCTTTATCAACTGCAGCTTTCATTTTGCATTTTCCTCCTTTTATTATAATTACCGATTTTAAAATTTATCAGACAATTAAAACTAAACCTAAAATAACTTCAATTTTTATTTTATAATTATTGGATAAGAATTTCTTGACTATTTTATTAGACAATTTTTCTTATTAGAATAAAAATTATTTTAACATCAAAAGCATACTCTAAAAAAAGATAAATTTCAAGTTTTTTAACAACTTTTTTATATGGGGTTAACAATCCTTATATCTTATACTCCATAAAGTCCTCTGCTAATATAGTTTGAGGAAACACACTCTGGGCTTCAGTAAGTAATTCGCTTTCAGTTATTGATGGTTTATTATTGCTTGAGCCATAACGTGGACTAATGTGAGTTATGATCAATTTTTTTACCTGAGCTTTTTTAGCAACCCTGGCAGCTATTGTGGTAGTCGAATGAAAATTTCTCTTAGCCAGGTCTTCTTCCTGTCGGGAAAAAGTTGTTTCATGAATTAGAAGATCGGCACCTTTAGCCATATAGAATAAATCTTCACAATAGGCAGTATCGCCACAATAGACTATTTTTCTTCCTTTCCTAATTTTGTTTACAAAATCCTTACCATGGAAGATTTTCCCATTGGGTAATTCAACTGTTTTCCCCTCTTTTAAAATACGATAAATCGGGCCAGGAGGAATATTCAACTGGCGAGCTTTGTCTATCAAAAAAAGACTTCTGTCCTTTTTTTCTTCGACAGAATAGGCATAAGCTTTAATATTATGATTTACTTCTGTGTATCGAACTATGTACTCCTCGTCTTCCCAGATGATTCCCTCTGGTAAATTTGGTGAAATAATTTTTATCTCAATTTCATAAGGGATATAGGTTTTGGTTATATTTAAGGTTTCTTTTAAATATTTACCAAGCCCTTCCGGGCCAAATATTTGAACTTTTTGCTGATTTTTTCCACCCCTTAAACCCCGGGAAGCCAATAGTCCGGGAAGGCCAAATAGATGATCCCCGTGTAGATGAGAAATAAAAATCTTCTCTAATTTAGATACCTTTAAAGATGTTTTCTGAATCTGCTGTTGAGTTCCTTCTCCACAATCCCATAACCATAGTTTGTTTTTATTAATAAAAACAAGAGCAATAGAAGATACATTACGTTTCAAAGTAGGCATGCCCGAACCGGTGCCTAAAAATATAACTTTCATTAATTTTCACCTGGTTTCTTAATCATTTCTTCCACACTCAGTAGCCTGGCCTTTCAAAATTTCTACACCGTGCGGTAGAGCATCTAATATTATTTCTAAAGATTCTCTTACTCCTTTAGGGCTGCCGGGTAAATTTATAATCAAACTCTCTTTTCTAATCCCTGTCACCCCTCGAGATAATATCGCTCGATTGGTCTTTTTAAAACTTTCGCTCCTTATAATTTCACTAATCCCAGGAACTTCTTTTCCAATTATCGCCAAGGTAGCCTCCGGAGTAACATCTCTTTTAGCTAAACCCGTTCCTCCGGTAGTCAAAATTAAATCCAGGTGTAAATTATCAGCCGCCTTTATCAACTCTTCTTGAATAATGTCTTTTTCATCTGGAATAATTTTATAATATTTAACTTCTCCCTTAACCTTCTTGACTACTTCTTCGATTACTTTTCCACTTAGATCTTCTCTTTCTCCTCGTGAGCCTTTATCGCTTATGGTTAAAATCCCAACTTTAATCATTCTGAAACCACCTCAATTTCATCGCCAACTTTTATCTTTCCCCCCTCTAAAACGCGAGTAAAAACTCCTTCTTTAGTCATTATGGAACTTACTGTTTTACCATCAATTTCCAAAAAATAGTTATCTTTCTTTCCTATCTGTGTCATTTCCAATAAAATATCTTCTCCGATCTTTAATTTAGTTCCTAAGGGGAGTTTACATAAAATAATCCCTTCTACATCTAAATTCTCATAGAGTTCACCGAAATTTATTTTTACCCCCTGGTCTTGCATTTTATTCATACTATCAAGACCTAAAAGGCTAATTTGTTTATGGTATTTACCAGCGTGGGCATCGCCTTCTAAACCCCAATCCTTAATAATTAACCCTTCTTTTATTGGTATCTTCTTCTCTTTTTTGACTTTTCCGTAACAAACGGCTAATATTTTACCTTTCAGTTTTTCCTGCATTATTTTTAGTTCTCCATCTTTGATTTGCCCTGATAGTGCCCGCTTTTCCCTCCGGATTTTTCTACTAAATGTATATCTTGAATAGTCATTCCTCTATCTACTGCCTTACACATATCATAAATAGTAAGAGCGGCTACCGATACAGCAGTTAAAGGTTCCATTTCCACTCCGGTCTTCCCTACGGTCTTTACCTGGGATTGAATAATAACTCTGTTTTTTTCTTCATCAATTTTAAAATTAATATTAATACCGGTTAATAATAGAGGATGGCACATGGGAATAATTTCACTAGTTTTCTTGGCAGCCATAATACCAGCAACCTGAGCTACTCCTAA
>CAZXYB010000157.1:0-3037 GCA_964644855.1 uncultured Atribacterota bacterium
AAAATATTGTCAGTAGAACCGTCCCCATGACAATCTGAAACGGAGGAGTAATGGGAGGAAGAAGGTTATCTCGAGAAATGGCATTAAGAACGTTATTTCAGATAGATTTAGTTAATGCTAATTTAGAAGAAATATTGAAATACACCTTCGAAAATGGTGAATTTCCAGATAGCGTTAAGGAATTTACTCTAACCTTGGTTAAGGGAGTGATGAGTAATTTATCCGAAATAGATAAAGCAATTAACACATATGCTAACAATTGGTCTTTAGAAAGAATTACTAATATTGATAGAAATATTCTTCGGATAGCAATTTATGAAATATTATACTTAAAAAGTATACCCAAAAGTGTATCTATCAATGAAGCAGTTGAATTAGCCAAAAAATATGGGACAAAAAAATCTTCCAGCTTTGTAAACGGAGTTTTAGGGAAAATAGATAAAGATGTTAAAAGTACGGAGAAAATAGATTAAAGGCTTATGGATAATTATATGGAATCAAAAATATATACAGTCTCTAAACTTAATAAATATATAAAAAAAATTTTCGAAAATGATTTTAACTTGCAAGATATATGGATATTGGGAGAGATATCCAATTTTAAACTACATTCTTCGGGTCATATGTATTTTGTTCTTAAAGACAAAGAAAGCCAAATCAGATGTGTAATGTTTAGAGGAAATAATTATAATTTACGATTTATGCCCGGTGACGGAATGAAGGTTAAGGTGCGAGGGGATGTCAGCGTTTATGAAAAAAGAGGAGAGTATCAGCTGTATGTTAAGGAAATAATAGAGGCTGGTAAGGGTGAGCTTTATTTAGCTTTTGAGAGGTTAAAAGTAAAGCTTAAAGATGAAGGTCTTTTTTCAGAAGAAATTAAAAAGAAATTGCCGCTTATTCCACATAATATTGCAGTTATAACTTCTCCTACCGGTGCAGCCATTAGAGATGTTATAACTATTTCCTTGAGAAGATTTCCTAATCTTTCAATTTTAGTTGTCCCTTCCCTGGTACAAGGGGCTTCTGCCGCTCGGGAAATTGCTAAAAAGATAGATTTTTTAAATAGATTTTTTAAAGAGTTAGATTTTATTATAATTGGCCGAGGTGGAGGTTCATTGGAAGAATTGTGGGCTTTTAATGAGGAAATTTTAGCTCGCAGTATTTATAGTTCTAAAATACCTATAGTTTCTGCAGTGGGTCACGAAACAGATTTTACTATTTCGGATTTTGTGGCTGACCTGCGTGTTCCTACTCCTTCTGCTGCAGCAGAAATGACTATACCGGATAAAAATAATCTGATAAATAATTTAAGTTTATTAAAAAGTAAAATAAGTAGAGCAGTTAAAAGAAATATTGAATTAAAAACTGAAAAATTAAATATTGCAAGTAGAAGCCTTAAATATCAGGGACCGGAAAATAAAATTAATCAATATTATCAGTATATCGATGAATTTAATACTCGTTTAAGCTCAAGGATTAAGCATAAAGTAGAATTATACGAAGAAAAGATAAAAAAAGATTCACAAAGGCTGGGTTCATTAAACCCCTGGGCGGTAATTGAAAGAGGGTATAGTATTTGCAGAAAAATTCCCGGTAAAGAAATTATTAAAAGATTAAATCAAATTGAAGTTGGCACAAAAATTGAAGTTATCATAAGTGATGGAAAGATATTGAGTAAAGTAGAAAAAAAGGAGGCTGTTTCAAATTGAAAAATAAGAAAAAAATAGGGGAAATTGCTTTTGAAGAATATATAGGAAAATTAGAAAGAATCGTGCACAAATTAGAGGAAGGCGAATTAACCTTAGACGAATCAGTAAAAGCCTATGAAGAAGGAATGAATATATCAAAAATATGTTTGGAAAAACTGAATAAAACTAAAAAGAAGATAGAACAATTAGTAATTAAAGGTGAAGAGAACTATTCAACTAAGCCTTTTTCCAAAAAAGAAGGAGAAAGTAAAATTAATGAACTTTAAAAAATATCTGGAAAATAAAAAAAACACCATAGATAAGGCTTTGGATGAGTATTTGCCGTCGGAAGAAAAAGCACCTTCGATTATTCACAAGGCAATGCGCTATAGTGTTTTTGGGGGAGGGAAGAGAATTAGGCCAATTTTTACATTGGCAACAGCTGAATTGTTTGGAAGAGATGATGAAAGTGTAATCAAAACAGCTTGTGGCATTGAATTAATTCATACTTTTTCACTAATTCACGATGATCTACCTTGCGTAGATAATGATGACTTTAGACGAGAGAAGCCAAGCAGTCATAAGGTTTTTGGAGAAGCAATAGCGATATTAGCAGGGGACGCACTTTTAGTTTCTGGATTCGACTCGATTGTTAAAAATTCGGAAGTTAAAGAAATAAAAAAACAATCTATTTTAAAAGTCATAAAAGAAACCTCCTTTTATATTGGAACTGAAAACATGCTGGGAGGAGAAGTAGAAGATATATCCGTAGATAATAAAGATATTACAAAAGAAGCTTTAATAAATCTATATATGAAAAAAACCTCTGCCTTAATTTGTCTTTCAATCAGGTCAGGAGCAATATTATCCGGTGCAAACCAAAAACAACTTAAAGCTTTAACTAAATATGGCGAAAATGTGGGATTAGCTTTTCAAATTGTTGATGATATGCTCGATATTATGCAAGACCAAAGGGATACGGAAAAACCTAATTATGCTAATAAATATGGAATGAAAGAATCAAATAGAGAGTCCGAAAAGTTAATTAAAGAAGCAAAAGATTCTTTAAAAATATTTAATCATAAAGCGGAAACATTGAGAAATATAGCTGATTATTTACTCACAAGAAAAAAATGAAAATAGTCGTTAGTGAATAGTGAATAGTATTTAGTTAGGAGAGAAAGAAAGGAAAGAACTAAAAAACTAGAACTACAAACTAAAGACTTTGAGTTTTTATATTATATCTTGTGCGTTGTCTTTAAAGCTAACGACTAACGACTATTAACTATTGACAAAAATATTGGAGGGGAAATGTTTAGATCAAACAATAGAAAATATAATGAACTAAG
>CAZXYB010000158.1:0-3035 GCA_964644855.1 uncultured Atribacterota bacterium
TAAATAGTATCTAAAATCAGAAGAAATAACAAATCCTAATCTACCACCTACCAAGACCCCCAAGATAGCATAAAGCATAAAATTAAGTATGGTGTCTTCTGAATATTTTAAGTTTTCTGTTTTAATTCTATAAATCACTAAGAAATAAACGCAAAGAAAAGCTACACCATACATTAATCCATACCAATGGATTTTCACTAAACCAAAAGAATAAAGTACTGGATTTATATGCTCTGGTAGGTGAGACCAACTAAAACCAAAAATCTGTTCCATTTACCTACAATCCTCACTATTGCTTATTCTATGATCTAAGCAATATTAACGCAATAATCAAATATATTTACTTATTCTTTATATAACTATTTTGTCTATTATTAAATATTAAATATTAAATTAAAAAATCAAAGTTATTCTCCAAACTAAGCTAGCTACTAACCAGCCATAGATTATTGATACACCTGTCAAAAGTACAGCCTTTTTAAATCCAAATTCGCGAATAAGCATCCCTAAAGCAATTATACAAGGAATCCCAATGGTAGAAGCTACACCAAAAGTATATATTTGAAGAGGAGTTAAAATTAGAGATATTTTACTACCCAAAACTGATATTAACATTCCTCCGGTTAAATCTTTTTGTAAAAATCCAAATACCAAAGGAATAATAGTTGTTACTGGTAACCCTAATAGTTTAGTAATTGGTGAGAGCGGCTGCACTATAATTTTACTAAGACCAAAAATATCTAAAATTCCATAAACCATTCCCCCAAGTAATAGCAAAGGTATAACTATATACACAAAGTCTTTCATTCTAATCCAACTTTTGGCAAGAATATTTTTAATCAACGGTATTCGATAAGGAGGTAGTTCTATGAGTAAAGGTTCATTCTTTATAGGAATAACTCTTTTTATCCCAAGAGCCCATATTAAACCTGCCCCTAAAGAAGTAGCAAGAACATAAAAAGCTAATTTTGTCCCTCCATAAAACCCAACCACTCCCATAATTATGGCAATTCTACTTGAACAAGGGACAAAAGCAAATAAAGAAGCAGTATTAAATTGTTCTTTTTTAGAGGACAAAACTCTGGTAGCTCTAACTGCTGGAGCAGTACAACCCAAACCTAAGGCTAAGGGAATAAATGATTTTCCGGGGAGTCCTATTTTTTTAAGAACCCTTTCTGTATTAACAATAAATCTGGAAAGAAGGCCTATATCTTCTAATAAACCTAAAAGCAAATAAAATAAAAACACATAAGGTAAAGCAATAGAAACACCAGCGGCAAGTCCATTTAGTCCTTGAATTAATATCATATTAACTATAGAGTGTTTTGCTATATTTAAAAAAAACAAAAGATTTTCTGCCAAACTCATAAGGATACCTTGCGTTAAATTACCAAGATATAATAATACTCCAAACACGGTTAGAAAAAACAAACCAGTAATAAACAGTCCCCAAATTCTATGTAATAAAATACAGTCTATTTTCTCTGATAATTTTATTTCTTTTTCTAAATGGACTATTTGAGTAACCTTTTCAGCTATAAAGGAAGCCGTACCATATCTGGTTATAGATATATCCTCGGCAATTTGTGGGTGTTGTTTTAAGTTTTTCTTGGTTTCTTTAATCACACTCCTGTCTTTTAAATATTTATAAAAATCTTCATCACCTTCTAAAACTCTTAAAGCGATAAATCTTTTTGGTAATTTTCCTACAACTTGAGTCGAGATCATATTTATCGCTTCCTCGATATGGTCATCATATCTAATTCTAAAACCTTTCCTTGTTATTTTCTCTGTCTTTAACATTATTATATCCACAAGTTTATCTATGCCCATTTTAGTCAAAGGATTTATAGAAAGAACAGGTGTATTAAGATATTTTTCTAATTTCTCAACATTAATTTTTATTCCTTTTTTCTGAGCTTCTTCTATAAAATTAATAGCTAAAACAATAGGTATCTGAGCCTCTAATATTTGTAAGAGCATATAAAGGCTTCTTTCGAGAGAAGTTGCATCAGCAACTACTATTGCTGCATCTATTTTTCTCTCAAATAGAACCTGTTCAGTAATCTTTTCTTCTTCTGATCTATCTGAAATAGAATATATCCCGGGGGTATCTAAAAACTCAATTTCAATATTATTAATTTTCTTTTTAGCTTTAACCACTTCCACTGTCGTTCCGGGATAATTAGATACCGTAACTTTTGGGCCAACCAGAGCATTAAGTAACGAAGATTTCCCCACATTTGGCTGACCAATTAGAATTATCTTAATATTTTTCATATTTTGTACCTTTTATTCAAAATTCCTTTAGGTAGTATCTTCATTTGATGTTAATAATAGAATAGGATTCTTGCTTTTATTATCTTATTAAGACGGAAAGCCTATTATACTTCTAAAAAGAGTGGACTTACCTTTTCCATTTGGGCCAAATATTACGTGAGACTTTCCTTCAGCTATAGATAGATTTAGCCCTTTAAGAATTATTTTATTCTCTACCTTAGCTTTACTCATAAATCCTTAATCTCTAATAAATTTCTTTTCATTTTATATTACCTTAATTTCTTTGGCTATATTTTTATCTAAGGCAAGTTTTTTATTTTTTATTTTAACAACAATGACATTAGATAACTCATTTGTTACTATTATTTTTTCCCCTGGGAATATACCCATACTAACCAATCTTTCAAATAGTTCCTCATCTAAAATTTCAATATTAGTAATTAATCCTCTTTCATGTAACTTAAATTTTGTTAAATAAGTACCTTTCTCTTTAAGTGTAGATAATTTTTTAATATTATTAAGAACTTCCTTAGAAACGTAATGCTCAAGAATATTAGCTATCTTATGTGCCTCATTTTCGGTTCTACTTTTTTTAAAATAATTTTCAAAAATAAGATGTTTTTTTAGTATATCTTTTGCATTTTCTTGGCCTTTTTCTGTCAATCTAAAAAAACTCTGCTGAGATTTAATTAATCCTTCTCTTTTAAGTTCTTCAATCGCATCATAGATAAAGGAAAAAGAAACTTTAATTTCCT
>CAZXYB010000159.1:0-3032 GCA_964644855.1 uncultured Atribacterota bacterium
ATTTTGCATTTTTAAGTAAATATTTTTCGGCTTCTGGTGACCACAATCCATTATTTTTCTCTGCTATCTTTGCCAACTGGGCAAATAATGGACTACTCTCTCCTTTTTTCTTAAAATCAGAAATTGCAGTAAGTTCCATCTTGATATTGGTATAAATTAACTTTTTGCCACCTGGTATTTTGGGAAGATTTAAAGTAGTATTAACTACACTATTTAGGCCTCCAATATGAGTAATTATCGCTGCGGGATTTATAAGATTCTTTTCCACCATCTGTAGTGATTCAATCATATCGTTAGTATTCCCTCCGCTGGTTCCCACTAAATGAGTTGAAGCATAATGAACATTATAAAAATTAAATAAGGCAGAAAATCCTGAATCAGTGGGGCCGGAAAAGAAGTTTAAACAACCATCCTTAGCTAAAATCTTATCCCCTTGCTCTACAACTGTTCTTACTGGCGCAAAAATAAATACATCATTGTATTTTTTACCTCGAGTTATTGAAATAAGATATTCTTCCGGATTTTCTATATCTTTGGTGTTTATATATTTTAATTCAACCCCTCTTTTTTTCGCTTCTTCTACAGTATGGATTAAGGAGACTCTTTTTAATCTTTCTTCATTAATATCAGTAACCACTAATAATTTAGGTCTTCTCTTATTGTGTATGGCATAATCTATTGCTCCAAGACCCATAGGGCCTGCGCCAGCTAAAATTACCATATTTCCATTTTCTACTATTCCCATATTATGAATATACTTTCCAGGAACTGTATGATAAGTAGCATGAAAAGCTCCTACTATGCAAGACATCGGCTCTGCTAAAGAACCATTATAAAAAGCCTTCCCATTATATTCCAGTAAACAATTCATTTCCATAACTTCATTAGGAATAATAATATAAGTAGCATCTCCTCCTATATGAGAAAAAGAATAGCCAGGAGCATCCAGACTTCCTTTATAATTAAGAGCTGGCTGAATAGTAAATTTTTGGCCAGCCTTAAATTTATCTGACCATTTCTGACCAACTTCTACAATTTCACCACAAAATTCATGCCCGATTATAATTGGATTTTCTGCCACGTTAGTCGGCACTCTCTTATGATTAGATCCTTGAATTGCTGCTTTATAAGAAGACATACAGAGACTATCAGAAATAATATGAGCCAGTATCTCATCGTCCTTAATTGGAGGAAGTTCAAATTCTTCCAGTCTTAAATCATTTTTTCCATATAATCTTACTGCTGTAGTTTTCATCATTAAGTCTCCCTTTATTTATATAATATTATTTCTAATTTAGCATCACTTGACCGCCAGTCACTGGAATAGCCTGACCGGTTTCGTACTTTTGGTCAATAATATAGTAAATAGCTTTTATTATATCATTACCGATACAGCCTCTCTTCATTGGAACTTTTAATTCATAGAATTCCTTCACATCTTCAACAGTCTTTGCCCCCGGAACCTTTCCAGTCCTAAGATATTGAACAAAAAGACCTTTATCTGGATCAGACCATAGAGGACCTTCAAAAAAGTTTCCCGGGCAAATAGAATTTACTTTGATGTTGTCATCAATAAGTTCTAAAGCAAAACTCTGAGTAAGACCTAAACTTCCAAACTTACTTCCTGCATAGGCACTGTTTTTATTGGAACCTTTGAGCCCGGATTTCGAGTTAATCTGAATAATATCGGTAAAATATTTTTTACTGGGTATATTTTGAAGCGCCATAACTTTAGAGGTATGTTTTGTACAAAGAAAGTAGCCTATATAATTTACATTAGTTACAAAATTAAAGGTGGCAAGATCTATTTCTTTTACACTACCTGCATTTAGTACTCCTGCATTACTTATAAAAATATCAATACCACCAGCTTTTTTAACTATCTCATATATCATTTTTCTAACAGAATTTTCATTCGTCACATCTACTTTTATTGCTAAAGCTGTCGTCCTTTTATATTTAATATTTAGCTCTTCCGCCAGCTTGCGTGCCCCTTTAACATTAATATCGGCAATGAATACCAAGCATTCTGATTCCGTCAACTCTCTCACTATGCTCTCTCCGAAACCCTGAGCACCTCCAGTTACTACTGCTATTTTATTTTTTACTATATTATTCCTATATAATTTTCTCTCATTACGATATTCTTCTACACTTTGATCGCGGTTATTATCCGTTATTATCTTTGAATTTTTTTTCTCTGTACAATCTTGAGATTCAGAGGGTTCAGATTTAACTTTTATATTTTTTAAGGCATCTTCAAAATTATTTTTTATATTAATCGCATTATCATAAGATTTCCCTAAGTAAAAGATGCCAATATTTTCAAGAATTACGATTTTTGCTTTTTGTTTATATTTCTTAATATAATCTTTGAACTTATCAATTGTATAAGAAATTATTTTTTCTATAAGTTGCTCCTTATTTAGTAAATTTTGGTTTTTTACTCCTTTCAAATAAAGGGGTAAGGTCTCTTCTGATAGATTGCGGTTCCCAAAATCAATAGCAAAACCCACTTTCGTTGAATCATCTTCAAATATACTAATATTACCCTTTTCACCATCAAAGGTTAGCCCGCGTAAAAGTGGGGCAATTGTTTCTATATAGATATTTTTCATCTTTCTCCTCCGAGAAATAATATTAAAAAATTATTTAAAAGTTTATTTTTTGGTAAACAAGTCCAGGATGTCGACTATCTATTCTCCTACCAAATTCGCTATATGTTACAATCCGCTCTTTAAGTGATTTGGCTTTAAACGGATTTCTATTATTAAACAAAGCATATTTTTCATCATAATTCGCCAGTTTTTCATGAGCGATAAGAGCCCAGGTTGCTTCAATTAGATGAGCAAATTCTGGTCTTAGAATTATGGCGTAATTAAAAGATTGTCGTGGGCTGTTTATATCCACACCGCTTATTTCCATAAACTCATATTTTCTGCAGAGCCTTTGCAAACGTAAAAGCTGGTTAAGAGTATTTCGTGGTGGCATATAGGTAATTGCCTTAAAACCTATTTTCTTTAATTCAGGAA
>CAZXYB010000160.1:0-1526 GCA_964644855.1 uncultured Atribacterota bacterium
TCAATCCGCTTATTATAATAAGAGTAAATACTAAAATAAGACTGTACATGTCTTTGAACTCCCATTGGTTAGTTAGTTAGCTAGTTAACTGGTTAGTTAGTTAAGGATACAAATACAAGATACAAGATAATGCAATTTATTAATTAATTTAGTTGGTTACCTGGTTAACTGGTTAAGAAAAAACAATTTATTTAATTAATTGATTATATATATTCTTGGATTTGTTCATTAATTTTTGTTGTTTTTGGGTAACTTTTTACTTGTGATCTTAAATAAGTAATTAATTTATTAATTGACATAGATATTTTCTGTGCATGATTATAAATAGTTTCGAAATCTTTTTTATCAATATAGTTTAGGTCTAAAGAAATGTATAGATCGTTTTGTACTTCGGATATCGAAGCTCGAGATATTATTAAAAAATTTATAAATTCTTTTGTTGATCTCCTGTTAAATCCTTCAGCAATATTGGACATGATGGAAACTGAAGCTCTTCTTATTTGCGAAGTTAAACCATACGATTCTTCTTTTGGAAATCTTTTAGATAAAATATAAATCTTACTAGTAAGTTCTCTCGCTTCCTGCCAAATGGTCAGCTCTTCAAATGATTTTACAGTTGACATTAAAACTTCCTTTTAATATATTTTTAATTTCTTTCTTTGTAAGTTCATAACTAATTAACCAGGTAACCAGCTAACTAACTAACTTTAGAGATTAAATCTCTCTCCCAGATAGATTTTTCGGGTAATTTTACAATTGGCTACTTTCTGGGGAGTTCCCGAAGTCAGTATTTTTCCATTATGCATAATATAAGCTCTATCAGTAATTTTAAGGGTCTCTCTCACGTTATGGTCGGTAATTAATATACCCAACCCTTTACTTTTTAGATAAGAAATTATTTCCTGAATATCATAAACCGCAATAGGGTCAACTCCGGTAAATGGTTCGTCGAGCAGCATAAAAGAAGGTAAACTAGTTAAAGTTCGAGCTATTTCTACCCGACGCCTTTCTCCTCCGGAGAGCATATATCCTTTGTAATCAGCAAGATGTTCTATTTCCAGCTCCTTTAACAAAGAATAACATCTTTCCCTCTGTTCATCTTTCTTAACTCCTAAAGATTCCAAAATTAGAAGGAGATTTTCTTCTACGGTAAGCTTACGAAAGATTGAAGATTCCTGGGCTAAATAACCCAAACCCATCCTGGCTCTCTGAAACATAGGAATTTTAGTAATTTCTTTACCATTAAAAGATACTTTCCCCTTATCCGGGGCTATTAAGCCTACTATAATATAAAAGGTAGTGGTTTTCCCTGCCCCGTTTGGCCCTAAAAGACCTACTACCTCACCTTTATTAATTTCCAGGCTAATATCATCAACCACTCGTCTTTTTCTATAAATTTTTACTAAATTTTCTGTCCTTATCCCCTGCACGATTTTCTCCCTCAAATTAGTCGTTAGCTAAAATACAAGATACAAATATAATAATTGCCCGATTGACCGATTAATTAATTCACCAATTGTCCAATT
>CAZXYB010000160.1:1626-3027 GCA_964644855.1 uncultured Atribacterota bacterium
ACCAATTGTCCAATTTGCCAATTAATTTGGTTAGCTGGTTACCCAGTTTACCAGTTAATTTAATTCATATATGTGTGGGTAGAAATGCTCTGGATTCCTGCTTTCGCAGGAATGACAGAAAGAGAAACGGAAATGACAAAAGAAACAGACGGGTTTGATTTATCAAACCCCTACCTTGACAGGCGAGACGCCTGTCCTACGGTTTTACACAGACCATTAAGGGCGTATGACAATACGCCCCTACTTCTTTCTGTAAACTTGTAACTCGCAACCTGTAGCTTGTAACTCATTATACATTACTCATTTCGGGCAGACACAAGGTCTGCTTCTACATATAGGTTTCCGCTCATCTGGTCTCTTACTAACGACTATTCACTATTCACTAACGACTAATTTTTAGACTGCCGTAAAAAGCAACTCTGCATAAGCTACCAGATGGTCATCCACATAAGCTTCTGCTTTTGCCTTGCCAATACCTCTTACCATTTTTAAAATTTCTACTTTAATTATTAGTTGGTCACCGGGGTAAACAGGTTTTTTAAAGCGAGCCTTATCGATACCGGCGAATAAGGGAATCTTCCCCTTGTTTTCTTCTTTGGAAAACATCAGGACTCCGCCGGTTTGGGCCATAGCTTCAAGTATGAGCACCCCGGGCATCACCGGATGTCCCGGAAAATGTCCCTGGAAAAAAGGCTCATTTATGGTTACATTTTTCACCCCTACGATTTTATTTTCTTCCTGCTCTAATATTTTATCCACTAACAAAAAGGGGAAACGATGGGGTAAAAGATCTAAAATTTCTCCTGTAGATAAATTTTGTTTTTTCATTGTGTTTTATCTTTTTCTTTCTGTTTCTCTTCTAATTTACTATTAATCTCCGCTATTACATCCTGGGTAATATCTTCTCCTCCATAAAGAGCAATAGGATAATTTAAAATATCGTTCCCAGCTGGCACTTTTATCTCGCTATTTATAATTAAATCGTATTTACCTTTATCCCCTACTACCTTAATTGCTTCAATAATATCTGAATAACGAGCCGCCTGGTACGATTTTATCTCGGCAAGAATTTTTTCTTTGATTGGATCCCATTCTTTATTAAATTTATCTTCTAATTTTTTAAGCCCGGTTTCATCCAATCCTTTGCCTTGGGTATTTAATTCTTGTTGGCGTTTTTGAAGTTCTTCCTGTAAATTTAAACTAAGTTGCTTAATATTTTTGCTATAAGGATGACCAGATATAACTTGCGCCAAATTAACCAAACCTATATTTCCTACTGCTGCCTGAACATTTTGAAAACTCAAAAGCAAAAAAATTACCATGGTGAACAATAAAATAATAACTACTTTATTTCCTACTTTTTTTTCTACTGCTTGTACTTGCATTATTTTCCTCCTTAAT
>CAZXYB010000161.1:0-3004 GCA_964644855.1 uncultured Atribacterota bacterium
TAAAGATTTTAAAAACTTTACCATTACCATTAAGGGTATAATAGTATCCCTACCCCTCACCGCCTGGACTTCGAGTAACCTATTAGCTTATACAGTAAGAGCAATAACTCCGCCTCCTATTAATTATGGTAGGATCATGACAACCTCACAACCTCAAGGAGCAAAGGTATATCTGGACAATGCTTATAAAGGGGTGACCCCCTTAACCTTAGACAGGATTGCCACAGGTCAGCATCAGATTAAATTGGTAAAGACCGGTTATCAGGATTGGAGTAGTTATGTCTCAGTATCACCTTCCCGGACTACTACAGTTTCTGCTAATTTAGTTTCTTTTCCTGTATATGGTTCAATTTCTATTTCCTGTAATCAGAGTAGTGCTAGGATTTATTTAGATGGTAACTATATAGAGAAAACTTATTCCAGTAAGTCAGTATTATTAGAAGATGTAAAAAAGGGGTATCATGAGCTCCTTATAACTAAAACAGGCTATAAAGATTGGAGTAAAAAGGTATATGTTTCATCTTCTAAAACTACAAAAGTTGTAGTTAATTTAATTAAGCAGGTAGTCGATGGTTCAATCTCTGTTTACTGTAATCAAGGTAATGCTAAAATCTATTTAGATGGAAGCTATAAAAAGAGAACCTCTGCAAATAAGTCGGTAGAAATAAAGAACGTCGGAGAAGGTTACCATGAGTTATTAATCACCAAAGATGGTTATGAGGATTGGATTAGTACTATAATGATCGCACCCAACCAAACTTATATGGTCTCTGCTTACTTAGTTCCAGAAATTAGCTATGATGGCTCTATTGCTGTTTACTGTAATGTAAGCGGAGCAAAAATATTTGTAAATGGAACTTATAAGGCAGCGACTTCATCTTCTCAACCAAAAATCTTAGAGGAATTAAAAGAAAAAGAATACGAGATTACTCTAATTAAGGATGGGTATAGAACCTGGGTAGAAGATATTTGGGTATATGCCGGTGAGACTACATCTATCTATGTAGAGATGATAGAAATAGAGGATTAAAATAATTTTAATATAAGATATTTAAAGATAAGATAAAAAAATAAAAAAAATAAGAGAAAATAGATTAATTGTTCCTTACTATATTATTCTGTAAGTTAAACTTAAAAGCAGATTAGAAATTGCTCTAATCTGCTTTTAACTAAAGTTTAATTTCTTCTTTATCTTAATTTAATCAATTCTCTTATTAATTTTTTAATAATAACCGGTTTTTTTCGTTTTCTAAATTGATGTAAATTTATTAATAGGAGGAATCAATAAATATGAGTGAAGAAATAGATGTAGTAATTATCGGCGGAGGACCTGGTGGGTATGTATCGGCTATAAAAGCCGCTCATTTAGGATTGAAAGCTGTTCTGGTAGAAAAGGATAAATTGGGAGGAGTCTGCCTAAACCGAGGTTGTATACCTACTAAAACTTTAGTAAGCACTGCCGAGATGTTAAACCATCTCCAAAGGGCTGAAGAATTTGGGATTCAGGTTAAAGATTATTCTTTTGATTTTCCTGCCATAATGAAGAGGAAAGATATGATAACCCGGAGATTGTCTTCTGGCGTAGAACAGCTGATGAAAGCCAATCTGGTAAGAGTAGTAAGAGGGGAAGGACAGATAGTCGAACCGGGAAAAGTGGAAGTTAGGGATACTGCAGGAGAAAAAGAGGTTATAAAGACCAAAAATATCATAATTGCTACCGGCTCAAAGGTGATGAGACTTCCTATCCCGGGCATAGAAAGTGAAGGAGTGATAACCAGTGATGAAGCCCTATCTTTAAACGAACTACCCTCCAGGATATTAATTGTCGGAGGAGGAGTAGTAGGTATAGAATTCGCTGGTATCTTTAAGGCTTTAGGAGTGGAAGTCACCGTAGTAGAGATGCTCCCCAGAATTTTACTCCCTATAGATAAAGAGATAGCCCACAGGCTTACTCAGCTCCTAAAAAGGAAAGAGATTAAAATTCTTACTGATTGTAAAGTTAAGGAGATAAAGAAGACCAATGAGAATTTAGAAGTTCTGGTTTCTACTGTTGATGGTGAGAAGAGATTAGAGACCGAAAAAGTACTATTTGCTGCTGGTAGAGTACCTGAGCTGGGAAATATAGATGTCCAAAAACTGGGTATTAAGTTAGATAAAAGAGCGATTAAAGTAGATGAAAAGATGAGGACTAATATTTCCGGTATCTATGCAGTCGGGGATGTGGTGGGCAAGATAATGTTAGCCCATGTCGCTTCTCGAGAAGGGATAGTAGCGGTAGAGAATATCGCTGGCAAAGAGACTTTGATGGATTATAAGGTGGTCCCTAATTGTGTATTCTCTATGCCTGAAGTAGCCAGCGTGGGGCCAACCGAAGAGGAAGCAAGAAAAGAAAATAATAATATTAAAGTCTCTAAATTCCCTTTTATGGCCAATGGCAAGGCTCTGAGTATGGGAGAGACTGAAGGGATGGTAAAAATAATTTCTGACGCTGATACTTCTAAACTCTTAGGTTTTCACATCTTAGGAGCACACGCCAGTGACTTGATTGCCGAAGGAACTCTGGCTTTGTCTATGGAAGCTACTGCCGAAGAGATTGTAAATACTATCCACGCTCATCCTACCCTGGCAGAAGCCGTTGCAGAAGCAGCTGAAGGGATAGTCGGTAAACCTATTCATCTAACCCGGGTATAATTTATTATTTGTTAAGTAAAACGCAACTTGCAAAATTTCTCCGAATAAAAAAGATAGTTTGAGGAAAAATTAAATATGATTCCATAAAAGTTACCTTATAAAGGAGGTATAAGTTATGAGAAAATCTGTAATTATTAAATTGTTATTGTGTCTGACACTAATTTCTTTTTTATTTGTTAATTATGCGTTTGGTGAAAATAAGGAAAATGTAATTACTTGGGACAAGACTTTTGGTGGAAGTAGTGAGGATATGGGATTTTCTATTATCCAGACTGAAGATGGAAGTTATGTAGTTACCGGATTTATTTGGACA
>CAZXYB010000162.1:0-2955 GCA_964644855.1 uncultured Atribacterota bacterium
TATCGCGGTTTCCTTAATTAATACAATAGGTGAATTGGCTCTACGGGGAAATAATAATAATTATTTTAAAGCCGTCGGAGAGGGATTTAAAGATATGACGCGAATTGCTTATAGTCCTTTTAAGATGTGGGAAGATATCTGTGATACCAATCAAGAAAATATTTTAGAAATGATTCAGGAATTTAAAAATCATCTTGAAGTAATAGAAGACAAACTCAAAAATAATCCTAACAGTTTAAAAGAAGAATTTCAAAAAGCCAGCAAGCTAAGAGGATCCCTTTGAGTTTTTCCCCCATTTATGCTATAATTTAATTGCAAGATGAGGGAAAAGTTATGAGTTTTAGCAATAAAAATGAAGTAAAAAATATAGCCGTAAACAGAAAGGCACGGCATGATTATAATATATTAGATGCTTACGAAGTAGGATTAGTCCTAAAAGGAACAGAAGTAAAATCCTTAAGAGAAGGCAAAGTTAGCTTACGGGAAAGTTTCGCTCAATTTGAAAATAACGAACTTTATATAATGAATATGCATATTTCGCCTTATGCCTTTGGCAATATATTTAATGTTGACCCTAGAAGGAAACGTAAATTGCTTATGCATAAACGAGAAATTAAACGTCTAAGAAGACAGATCGAGGAGAAAGGTTTAACCCTGGTGCCTTTGCGAATTTATTTTAAAAAAGGTCATGCCAAGATTGAATTGGCTATGGCTAAAGGAAAAAGGTTATACGATAAACGGCAAGCACTAGCTGAAAAAGATGCCAGGAGAGAAGTAGAAAGAGAATTAAAGAATAAAGAATGGGGGCGATAGGTTTCGACAGGGATAAGAGAGGTAAGAACAGCGGGTCGAGGTTCCATGTCCTCGTAAAACCGTGGAAAAACATTAATTGCTAGAAACGAACAATTAGCATTTGCAGCCTAATTAGGCTGCACGTCTGTACTGGTCTTGTGTCTACGAGACCTTTATGGGTGTAACATAAAGTAGACTATCTTTTACCTTACTGCCCTGGGAGGTAGAAGAGAAAATTAAGGGCTGGCTCAATTTACATCCTGTCTATGGGAGGTAAAAAGAGTGAGAACCAAATCATAGACTACACTCGTAGCGGTTCTTACTGAAATATCTTTGGACGCGAGTTCGAATCTCGCCGCCTCCACCATTCATAGATAAAATATTGTTAGTTTTAATCACGCTACCATTGCGAAGCGACGTGGCAATCTTACAGGTAGGGGTCTGATTCATCAGACCCGTCTTTCTTTTTCTAACAACCGATAACCAAAAACTTTTTCTTTCAAAAAGAAGGATTTTTGGAAAATTATACTTCCCCTCTAAACCCTTTATTTGCAGGGCTTTCAGACCCCCTTCAAGAATGCCCTAAAAACGCACGTAGAGTGCCTTTAAATGCGTCTCAATTTTCGAAAAATCGGTAATTACGACGTTTTTTTTAGCCTTTTTTAGCTTCTCCGAAACTCCGTAACCCTTACAGAAAGCCATTTTTAGATTTTAAGAGAGTAAAAATATGCCAAAAAACACTCATTTTCCGAGGGTAAAAGTATAGGTTGGGGCGAAATTTGCTCATATAATCAAAATACGAAGCCCACTCCTGAAGTCCTTATTATACAAGGCTTTCAGGAAGCTATTTTTCCACATATTATCCACCATTCCCCCATTTTTAAGTAAATATCGTTAGTTTTAGCCCTTCTGTCATTCCCGCTTTTTCATATGTCGTTTACGCCTGTCTGCTCGTGTACAGGCACAGACAAGCGTAGGCGGGAATCTATAATTATTTATAAAATATTTCTATAAAAAAGAAGGATTTTATAAGACTTATGTCGAATCAATAATAAGCTATAGTAGAATTGAAAAGGATTTAATAATTGAAAGGAAAGAGGCTCAAATATTTTTTCTTGACAGTTAATTAAACTATTTGCCAAGAATAAAGATTTTACCCCGGTACTTTATAAACTATGAAAAATATTTTTGATAATTATATTAAATCGATTTCTTCTAAATTTTCTCACCTAGAAACAAGTGAAATGGGCTACCGTGCCGATTTTGAAATTTTACTAAAAGGTATTTTTGAATCAATCAATGTCAAACGCGTAGATCATGACCCCAGAGCTAGACAAGGAAACAAACCGGATTTTATTGTAATAAATAAAGATGTGCCTATTTTGTATATAGAAGCAAAAGACATTGGAGTATCTCTAGATAAAGTTGAAAAATCAAAGCAAATGGCACGATATTTTGGTTATACAAATTTAGTTCTTACCGACTATGTGGAATTTCGATTTTACAGAAATGGGCTGCCATACGAAGAACCAATTAAAATAGCAAACTATAATTTAAAAAATCGAATCATTACTCCACTTTCACAAAATTATAAGCATGCAGCAAAAACACTGCTCGATTTTACCCAATCACAAAAGGAACCAATAAAATCAGGTAAACATCTCTCCAGGATTATGGGAGGAAAAGCGCAAAGAATCAGAGATAACATAAGACATTTTCTGGCTTTTGATTCAGAAAAAAATAAAGAACTTATTCATATCTATAAGGCGATTAAGAAAATGCTCGTGCACGATCTTACCATAGACGTTTTTTCGGACATGTATGCACAGACATTGGTTTATGGATTATTTGTTGCCCGATATCACGATGATTCTTTAGATACGTTTAGTCGTCAAGAAGCTCGCGATCTTGTGCCCGCATCTAATCCTTTTCTTCAACACTTTTTTGATCACATTGCCGGCCCCAATTTTGATAAACGCTTGAGCTTTATTGTTGACGAGCTTTGCCTGGTTTTTCAACATTCTGATACCAAAAAACTCATTGAAGAATACATGGGCGATGCTGATCCGGTCATTCATTTTTATGAGGATTTTTTAAAGGAATATGATCCTGACTTACGCAAGAAAATGGGTGCATACTACACCCCGCTTCCTGTTGTAAGAT
>CAZXYB010000163.1:0-2941 GCA_964644855.1 uncultured Atribacterota bacterium
CAGAATGAAGAGTTTGAAAAATTTAATGGTCCCATACTTATGACTACTAATTGTCTTACTTCTCCTCGGGATAGCTATAGAAATCGAGTATTTACTACCGGAACAGTTGGATATAAGGGAATGATCCATATTCCGGATAGAAAGGATGGTAAACCTAAAGACTTTTCTAAGATTATTGAAATGGCTAAGAAATGTTCATCTCCCACCGAAATTGAAAAGGGAGAAATTGTAGGAGGATTTGCCCATAATCAGGTAATTGCTTTGGCAGATAAGATAGTTGAGGCGGTTAAAAGTGGAGCCATTAAAAGATTTTTCGTAATGGCGGGGTGTGATGGAAGGATGAAAAGCCGAAATTATTATACCGAATTTGCGGAAAAATTACCTAAAGATACAATCATCTTGACCGCGGGTTGTGCTAAATACCGTTACAATAAACTTAAATTAGGAGATATCGGAGGCATTCCTCGGGTGTTGGATGCCGGGCAGTGCAATGATTCCTATTCACTGGCTGTCATTGCCTTAAAGTTAAAAGAAGTATTCGGTCTGGATGATATCAATAAATTACCTATATCTTATAATATTGCCTGGTATGAACAGAAAGCGGTTATTGTTCTGTTAGCCTTATTATACTTAGGAATAAAAGATATCCATTTGGGTCCAACTTTACCGGCATTTCTATCTCCTAATGTAACGAAAGTATTAGTCGAAAAATTTAATATTGGGGGTATAACTGAGGTAGAAGAAGATATAAAAATGTTTTTAGGAAATTAGAGAAAAACAAAGAAAACAAATTTTTTAATTTTTAAATTTAGGAGAGGATTTATATGAACAAAGAGAAAGACACAATAAAAGAGAGAGTAGAAGCCGCTTTAGAAAAGATAAAACCGGCACTTCAAGCAGACGGAGGAAATGTAGAGTTGGTAGAAGTTACTCCGGAGGGGATAGTGAAAGTAAAATTAACCGGTGCCTGCTACGGTTGCCCGATGAGTCAAATGACTTTAAAGATGGGCATCGGCAGGACTTTAAAAAAGGAAATTCCTGAAGTAAAGGACGTTGTGGAAGTATAAACATTAAAGGAATTCCCGAGCTTTAGAATATGTTTAGAATAGCTAATTATGTTTTAAATATGTAACAGAAAAATATTTTTAAAAACAGAAAGAAAAAATAGAAAGGAGATGTATTTTATGTTAAGCGAAAAAATGATCAAGAGCATAAACCATCAAATAAACCGGGAGCATTATTCTGCTTATCTATATCTTTCCATGGCCTCTTATGCTGCCGCGGAAGGTTTAAACGGATTTGCCAACTGGTTCATAGTCCAAATGAAGGAAGAAATGTTTCATGCTGACAAGATGTATAATTATGTGAATCAACAAGGAAGCAGGGTATTATTAGAAGCAATTGAACAACCACTAACAGAATTTTCCTCTATGCTTGATTTATTTGAGAAGACATTGGAACATGAAAAAGGAGTCACTGCCATGATTAATAACCTGGTTAAACTGGCTCGGGAAGAGGATGATTATGCTACCGAATCTTTCCTGCAATGGTATGTAACTGAACAGGTTGAAGAAGAGGCGAGCCCAGCTGAAATTATCCAGAAATTAAAATTTATCGGAAAAGACGGAAGAGGTCTTTTGATGATTGATAAAGATTTAGCTGCCCGAGTATTTACTGTTCCTGCGGCAACAGAACAGTAAAATATTGAGAGAAAGTTGCCAAAATATAAATTATATAAGGAGGATTTAAAAATGGAAGAGTTAATAGGGAATAAATTCCCCCTAATAGGTGATCAGTTGCCTGAAATGGAAGTACAGACTACTCATGGAAAGATAAAATTGCCGGATAATTTTTCTGGAAAATGGTTTGTTCTATTTAGTCACCCGGCAGATTTTACCCCAGTTTGCACTACAGAATTTGTAGCTTTTGCTAAGAGGCACGAAGAATTTAGAAAGCTTAATTGTGAACTCATTGGGCTCTCTATAGACCAGGTGTTTTCTCATATCAAATGGATAGAATGGATTGAAGAAAAATTGGGAGTAGAGATTCAATTTCCGGTAATTGCTGACGACACAGGAAAAGTTGCCAAAAAATTGGGAATGATTCATCCCGGAGCAGGAACCAGTACTGTTAGAGCTGTTTTCCTCGTTGACCCCAAAGCGGTAATCAGGTTAATATTATTCTATCCTGCTTCAGTAGGGAGAAATATGGATGAAATCTTAAGAGTGGTCAAAGCATTTCAAGTTTCAGATAAGAATAAGGTGGCTATCCCGGCCAATTGGCCCAATAATGAACTAATGAAAGACGAAGTGATAATACCGCCACCGACTGATATTAAAACAGCCAAAGAGCGGATGAACAAACCCAATTGTTATGATTGGTGGCTATGCCACAAAAAGTTGTAACATTTGAAATTTATTAAAAAATGGAGGTAATAAAGTGAGCGAGAAAAGTGATTTGAAAGCACAGCTTGGTAAACTGGGGAAGGAAATGCCAGGAATTATGAAAAGTTTTAATCAACTTACTGCGGAAACCTTTAAAGATGGTGCGCTTAGTGTCAAAACAAAGATACTGATAGCAATTGCTCTTTCAGTAGGATTAAGGTGTGAATTTTGTACGCGTTTGCATGTTCCAGAAGCAGTTAATGCAGGAGCAAGCCGGGCAGAAATTTTGGAAGCAGCCGGAGTTTCAACAATGATGGCAGGTGGTCCGGGATTAACTTTTGTTGGAACAGTTCTTCTTGAAGAATTAGATAAATTGGGAATAAAATAAAAAGTTTTAGTTTTAGATGAAGTGATTATTTTAAAAGGCTTCTTGATTTGTTGTATTTTAATATTTTTACAGCAATTCAAGGAGCTTTTGTATTAATAAATAACTACTTTATGTTTTTACTTTCTTTTTCTTATAAAAAATAATATAATAAATCAATCTAATTAAAAAG
>CAZXYB010000164.1:0-2933 GCA_964644855.1 uncultured Atribacterota bacterium
TAAGGAGGTATTAAAATGAGTCCTGGTTTTTTTGAAAAATTATTTGGAAAAAAAGAAGAAGATTCCTCAGGATTTCTCTGGATTTATAGCCAGTGTGATAAATGTGGAGAAAAATTTAGAACCCTTGTTAGAAAATATAATGATCTTACCCCCACTTATAAAGATGATGGACCTGCTTACATATTGAAAAAAGAATTAATCGGAGCTTCTTGCCCCAATCGAATTAATTTGCATTTAGAGTTCGATAGAAATTACCAAAAAATATCTGAAGAAATAACCGGCGGCAATTTTATTTCCCAGGAGGAGTATCAATCTTAACCTTCTATTATTAAATAATATATATTTTTTATCTAATTGACTAACTTTTAGAAAAAATTATTTTTTAAAATATATAAAGGGAGAAATATAAAAAAATAATTTCTAAGCGAAACCAAAGTTTATTACATCACTATTAATTCTAATGCTACTTTAAATCAATTTTCCTATTAATTCTCTATTTCCATAGTATTAACCTTATTCTGCGTGTCTAACGTTACTTTAGGCTAAATTAATACTAAAAACTTTTCAAAGATTTTCTTAAACTATCACTAAAGAATAATATAGAAAATATGATTAAAAAAATATACAAAAATTGTCTATTAATATTTTTTTATCATTTAGCATTTTAAAAAAATAGCAGAATTAAATTTATTCTTCTGTTAATTATTGATTATTATCTAAATTATCATTTTATTTAATTAATTATACCTCTATTTGGTCATTAGGTATCTTACCTTTTCCATAGTGACATTATCACTGATTAATTTCAAGGTGACAATATCACAGATTAATTACACTATCTAAATATTTCCTTGACATTTTAATATTCCAAGTATACAATTTTAAAAGAAATTCTTTAAGCCTTAAATACTTAAAATTGAGGATTATAAAAATATGAAGCTTGAAAAATTGGTAAAAAAATATGCTGACCTCCAAAAACAATTCATTCAGATCCGTTATATCTGCAATGGTAGTATTATGTATTTATACCGTAAATGTGGTAAGCCTAATTGTGGATGTAAAGATAACCCTCAGATGCGGCATGGGCCTTACTTTATCTGGACAAGAAAAGAAAAAGGTAAAACAATTACCCGCTCTTTGTCGGAAAAACAAGCAGAACGCTGCCTGAAATATATAAGGAACTTTAAAAAAATGGAAAAAATTATTGAAGAAATGAAAAAAATTACAATAAAAATGATTGAAGAAGAATAATAATTTTAGCTTTATTTCGTAGATTCCAAAAATAGAAATCGTCGAGAAAAGTGATGGAATGGTGTTAGAATATGGTGCTGATCGTTAAAATTTTAAAGCAATCTTTAATGATAAGTTTTTTTGTATTTACTATGATGTTAATATTAGACTATTTTAATGTTCTTACTAAGGGAAATATCAATAACATTATTAAAAAACGAAAAGGACAACAATATCTAATCTCTTCATTCCTCGGTTCTACTCCAGGATGCCTGGGAGCTTTTTTGAGTGTTTCTTTTTATATTCATGGCTTGATCAGTTTTGGTGCCCTAGTTGGATGTATGATAGCTACATCGGGAGATGAGGCCTTTGTTATGCTTTCTCTTTTTCCAAAACAAGCATTGCTGTTATTTGTTATACTTTTTATCTTCGGGGTTATTTTAGGTTGGTTTTCTGACAAAGTAGCCCCAGCATTAAAATTCAAAACATGCGAAGGATGTAAATTACATAAGATACATTCTATTAAAGAGTGTAAGTGTTTTGATAAAAAGACTATAATCCAAAACTACTTAGAATTATCACCTATCCGTATTTTTTTATTAGTTGGGGCTATTATTGTTTTAGTTGCCATGATTTTTGGACTGTTTGGACCTTCTTCCTGGGATTGGAAGAGAATTACATTTGTTGTCTTATTTATAGTTACATTAGGGATTATCGCCACAGTTCCCGAACATTTTTTGAAAGAACATATCTGGGAACATATTGCTAAAAAACATTTGCTGAGTATTTTTTTGTGGTCCTTTTCGGCGATTATGGTTGTTGAACTTGGTTTTAAATACTGGAATATAGGAGAATTTGTACAACAGCATATGGAATGGGTTGGATTGATTGCTGTATTTACGGGGATTATACCCGAATCCGGACCTCACATGATTTTTGTTATGCTCTATGCCAAAGGTATGATTCCATTTTCTATTTTACTGGCCAGTTCTATTGTTCAGGAGGGGCATGGAATCCTCCCTTTGCTTTCCTATACTGTAAAGGACTCAATATTGATTAAGCTATTCAAATTAGTATTTGGCATTGTAATTGGACTTGCCTTTTACTTACTGGGATACTGATTGAATAATTAATTTTATTGAACGGTTATCTGAAAAATCTCAGAAATAATCAAATAAAGTTGTTTAAAAATGCATAAGAAATATTGAAAGGGAATTTTAAATTGAAGAATAATGCTATTACTAATAATACCATAAAATGGAATTTTGCTATGGGTCTTATTCATGGCATATTATATCTTGGTGGAGAGGCTTTTTACAATCCAGATACCGTACTTCCCATCTTCCTCGATCATTTTAGTAAATCTAAAATACTTATAGGGTTGTCGTCTACTTTAATTGGTAGGCTTGGTGGTATAATGTCTGTGTTCCCTCAATTGTTGGTAGCTAATAGAATTGAAAACAAAACTCGTAAAAAACCTCTTTTAAAATTTGCTATCACCATACGCGCATTAAGCTGGGGACTTCTAGCTTTTACAACCTATATATTTAATAATTCATATCCAAATCTAACTATTCTTTTTCTGTTTATTACACTAATCCTGCATACATTTATGGGAGGGATCGCGGCTATCCCTTTCTTTGATATTTGGGGTAAATCATTACCATCCAACTTAAGAGGAAGATTTTTTGGCTATCGTCAAT
>CAZXYB010000165.1:0-2932 GCA_964644855.1 uncultured Atribacterota bacterium
GGGCATTTAAGATTATTTCAGCATCAGCAGCAGTTCCGCTGTTAGGTGCACCCACTCCAACTTTCTTTCCTTTGAGGTCCTCTATGGTATTAATTCCGGAGGCTTTAGTAGCAACTATATGAATAGTTTCCGGGTATAAAGAAGCAATACCTCTTAAATTAGTAATAGGCTGTGAATCTTTTAATATTCCCGTTGCGGTATAGCACCAATAAGTTGTATTAGCTTGAGAAAAACCAGTTTCAATCTGTCCTCTGCTGATTAAATTACAATTTGCTACAGAAGCATTCGAGGATTGAGCAGTAACTATTAAACCTTCAACATTATTAGAAAGCATCTGAGCTAAAGCTCCACCTAAAGGATAATAAGTTCCACCGGTTCCGCCGGTAGCAATAGCTACAAATTGTCTTTCAGCAGCCATCCCAAAACTAAACATTCCCATTACTAAACTAACTGCTAATACTAAAACTAAGATTGTCTTACTTTTTAACATTAATAAAATCTCCTTTAATTTTTATAATTTTTTAAAACATAATCTTACATACTAACTAAAAGCGAATATTTTACAGGCTTGTATTCCACCTCCCATTTTTTAAGATTTTATGTTTGGCGAATCTATGCTAAGTATTTTTTCTATTCATTTACTTTTTTGGGTTAGGATATCCCAAAAAAGTAAATGAATATTATGGTTAATTTTATTATATTAAACATTAGGTTACAAAGCAAATGTTTTTAAGATTTCTATCTCTTTTTCCCGCATAATTTTATAATCTTTGTCTTTTTCATGATCATAACCTGTTAAGTGTAACAAGCCATGAATTAACAATACTGTTAACTCTTTTTCAATACTATGTTTTAAGTTATCGGCCTGCCTTTGGGCAGTTTCTACAGAAATAATTATATCTCCTAAAAGTTTATTGCTTTCTACCTCCGGATATTTGACAGCTCCTGCCTGTAAACTAAAAGATAAAACATCGGTTGGTTTATCAATCCCTCGATATTTATTATTCAGCGACCTTATAAATTTATCATCAGTAAATAAAATACTAATTTCAGTTTCTTCATCAACCTTTAGATATTGTAGAACCTTTTTGATTATTCTTTTTATTTTTTGTTGACTTATTTTTATTATTTTCTGCTGATTTTTTATTAGAATTTCCATTCTTTTTTTTCTCTTCTTTCACTTTTTTTATTAAATCATCATCTGGGTATTCAACCCTACTATGAAACATTCCTGTAAGTATCAGGGAAAAACTATCCCCAATTTTATCTAAATCTTTCAAGGTTAAATCACATTCTTCCAGCTGTCCATTTTCTAAATTCTTCTGGATAATCTCCTTCACCAGGGTTTTTATTCTGGTTGCCGTAGGGTTAGTTAAACTTCTGGTTGCCGCTTCCAGCGAATCTGCTAATAATATAATACCTGCTTCTTTAGTTTGAGGTTTTGGCCCGGAATAACGGTAATTTTCTTCGGCAACTGCGTCATTAGCTGACTCGTTTTCTTTTAATGCTCTATGGAAGAAATAGTTAATCAGGCCAGTTCCGTGATGTTGAGCAATTATATCAATTATATCTTTAGGAAGTTTATTTTTTTTAGCCAATTCTACTCCTTCTTTAACATGAGAAGCAATCACTAAAGCACTTAAACTAGGTTCCATATCATCATGAATATTTTTATACACTTCTTGGTTTTCAATAAAGAAATAAGCTCTTTTTATTTTACCTATATCATGGTAAAGTGCAGCAACCCGCGCTAATAATCCATTTGCGCCAATTTCACTGGCAGCTGTTTCCGAAAGATTACCCACTACTATACTATGCTGATATGTTCCGGGAGCTTCCGTTATCAATTTTTTTAATAGAGGCTGATCGGAATTAGATAGTTCCATTAACTTAAAAGATGTAGTAATATTAAAAAAACTTTCCAGAAAAGGTAAAATACCGATAGTTAAAACAACCGCTAAAAAGCCATTTAATACTCCCCATAGATTGTTTTGCAAAATTAGATAATAACCTTCATTATTGATTAGACCCAAGGCTGATATTGTAATAATATTAACTCCAGCAATAATTAATCCTGCACGGGTAATACTTGACCTTTGAGTAGCTTTCCGAATACTATATATAGCTACAATCCCGCTGATTACCGAGACTAAAATATAATTTAATCCACCGCCCGGAAAAAATCCTATCAACAAACTTAATATCACAGTAAGTAATACGGCAATATTAGGATTTAAAGATATAGCAATCAACATTGAGGCAGAAGCAATGGGCATTAAATATCCTGATGCCTGACTTGCTATTTTAGCAAGCAAAATAACAAAAATAGAAATAGTACCCAGCAATATCAGCTTGTTTACATTTTCATAAATATCAGAATAAAAATAGCTTAAATATAAAAATACTATCAAAAGGCAGATCGCGGTAATCATAATTATTCCAATAATGTTGGAAAAATTTATCTTGGGATTTTTTAGACCTAAAGCATTAAGAATGGCAATACCTTCCGAAGTTACAACTTCTCCTTTTCTTATAATTATCTGTCCTTTTTGAATTGTTCTTATAACATCATCTACTGAAGCAATAGCTTCCTGACGTCTTTTTTCAGTATCTTCTTCATTTAAAAATAAACTTGGTAGAAGCAAAGAGGTAGCAATCTCGCTGGCAATTAGGGCATCATGATGATCAAGAGATATTTCGCTAATCTCTGTAATTAGTTGTTTTTTAGCGCGTTCTAAATCATCTTCTTTAATCCCTTGTTCCATTATTTTTCTTACGGAACTTCCAATGTCTACCCTTATTTTTTCCAAAGATAAATTATCCAGTTGGAGATAAGCTGCTATGACTTGTTCACTAATATATAATCCTAAATCTTCATTTATTTCATTAGCCATAGCCATTTCGTTTGGCTCAACATCTGTCAATCTGCTAT
>CAZXYB010000166.1:0-2926 GCA_964644855.1 uncultured Atribacterota bacterium
CCAATTCCGTTTATAGTACATTCTATCTGAGTAGCCCCATTTTTTATTGCTTCTAAAGAATTAGCTACAGCTAACCCCAAATCATTATGACAATGAACACTAATAATTGCTTTTTCAATATTAGAAACATTTTCTTTAATATCTTTTATCAACTTTCCAAACTCTTCTGGTTGGGCGTATCCTACTGTATCTGGCACATTTATTATAGTGGCACCAGCCTTAATTACTTCTTCAAAAATTTTATATAAAAATTCTTTCTCGCTCCTACTGGCGTCTTCTGCAGAAAATTCTACTTCCGGACAAAGCTTGCAGGCATATCTTACCGCCTCAACTGCCCCCTCTAAAACCTGTTCAGATGAAAGCTGTAGTTTGTACTTCATATGAATAGGAGAAGTAGCAATAAAAGTATGAATTCGTGGTTTTTCAGAATACTTGACTGCCTCCCAGACTCGTTCAATATCTTTCTTTACTGTTCGAGCTAAACCAGCAATAGTACAACCTTTAATGGTTTGAGCTACCAGCTTCACGCCTTCAAAGTCCCCTGGTGAAGCAACGGGAAAGCCTGCTTCTATTACATCTACATTGAGATTCTCTAATTGCCTGGCTACCTCCAATTTTTCATCAGTATTAAGTGATGCACCCGGACATTGTTCTCCATCTCGTAGTGTAGTATCAAAAATTATTATTTTATTTTCCATTAATCTGTCTCCTCTCCTTTTTAATCGTTAGCCGATAGTATCTAGCAGGGGAGATTTATCCGCCCCGAAACATTCGGGTTCGATGAATCTAATCCCTACATAAAAAACCTTACTCTATTTTAGAATAATAAGTCCCAATTATTTTAATAAAAGTAGTACATTTTTTCAAAGCTTCCAAGGCTTCCTGGCTATTCTGTTCAAATAATCCCTTTTCAAAATCAGTATAAAAAATATATTCCCATGGTTCTCTTTTACTAGGCCGTGATTCTAATCTACTTAAATTTATATTTCTTGAAGCAAACTTTTTAAGACAACTATAAAGCGCCCCTGGCTTACTCACTACTGCGAAAATAATAGAAGTTTTGTTATTTTTAGGATCTTTCGATATTTTAGGTGATAAAATCAAAAAACGAGTATAATTAAATTTATTATCCTGAATCTCCGTTCTCAATACTTTTAACCCATATAGTTCTGATGCCCAACTACTGGCAATAGCTGCAACATTATCTTCTTTTGCCTCTTTAATCATTTTTACGCTACCTGCAGTATCATAAACCGGAATAATTTCGCAATCAGGTAATTTTTTAGATAAAAATTTTTCACATTGGGCTAAAGCTTGAGGATGAGAATAGACCTTTCTTATTTCGTTATAAGAAAGGTCTATTTTTGCTATCAAGCAATGTTCAACCTTTAATTTTACTTCTCCTATCGCAAACAATTCTTCCCTTAAGAGCAAATCATGAACAGTAGTAATACTGCCAGTATAAGAATTTTCCACTGGTAAAATTCCATAGTTTGCTTTCTTTTGATTTACTTTTTTAAATACTTCTTCAAAACTTCTACAAGGAAGAACATCTATTGAAGAATTAAAATATTTTAAAGCTGCTATTTCACTAAAAGCTCCTCTTTCACCTTGAAATGCTACTCTATTTTGCAAACCTTTCACCTCATTTATATCAATTGACCAATTAAATTAGTCGTTAGTGAATAGTCGTTAGTCGTTAGCAAAGAAAATACAAGATAAGACAATTAACCATTTTACTAATTCTCCAATTAAATAATTTACGAATAATCGATTAATCAATTTACCACGTTATACGCTATTTCTCTTTACTATATACTATCTTATCCTGGCTCCTGACTTCTGTCTTCTTCTTTCCTAACTATACGCTAAACGCTCCACGCTATCTTCCTATACGCAATACGATATTAGTTTTCTATCCAGGGCATCATACTTCGCAATTCTTTCCCTACTTTTTCAACAAGAAAATTTGCTTCTTTATTACGCATAGCCTTAAAATAAGGTCGTCCTACCTGATTCTCGATAAGCCAGTCTCTTGCAAATTCTCCACTCTGAATTTCGTCTAATATTTTTTTCATCTCTTTTTTAGTTCCCTCGTTTATAATTCTCTTACCAGATTTTAAATCTCCGTACTCTGCAGTGTTACTGACACAGTCTCGCATGTGAGTAATTCCGCCTTTATAAATCAGATCGACTATTAGTTTTAATTCATGTAAACACTCAAAATAAGCAATCTCCGGTTGATATCCAGCATTTACCAAAGTACTAAACCCAGCTTGAATCAAAGCAGTTACACCTCCGCAAAGTACTGCCTGTTCTCCAAAAAGGTCAGTTTCGGTCTCCTCTTTAAAGGTAGTCTCTATTACACCAGCCCGGGTTCCCCCTATTGCCCAAGAATAAGCCAGGGAAATTTCTTTTGCCTTTCCAGAATAATCTTGAAATACAGCAATTAAATTAGGTACACCCTTTCCATCAACATACATTTTACGAAGCATTTGACCAGGGCTTTTAGGAGCCACCATAATTACATCAACATCTTCCGGTGGAACAATTTGGCCAAAATGAATATTAAATCCATGAGAAAACATTAAGACATTACCTTCTTTTAAATTTTTTTCTATTCCATCTTCAAAATATACCCGACCCTGTACTTCATCAGGGATTAAAATCTGTATTACATCCGCTTTTTCAGATGCTTCAGCTACACTCATAACTTTCAATCCATCTTTTTTTACTAATTCTATAGATTTGCTACCTTTGTATAACCCTACAATTACATCAATTCCACTATCATTTAGATTAAGAGCTTGCGCTCTCCCTTGACTTCCATAGCCAATAACCGCCACAATTTTCCCTTTTAAATATTCTTTTTTTACATCCTTATCATAATAAACTTTTGCCATCTTTTTAATCCTCCTTTTTATTT
>CAZXYB010000167.1:0-2923 GCA_964644855.1 uncultured Atribacterota bacterium
TTATTTTATACTCTATATCTTTTAGTTTTTGGATCTGCTTCCAAACCGCTACCCGGGAAATACCTAATTTTTGGGCTAATACTTCACCGGAAACGTATTCTTTCTCTCTTAAATATTTTAATATATCACCTATCATATTTTGAACCCTGCCAAACGGAAACAGCATGACAGGGGACGGTTCTCTGGTGCACTTTTT
Source organism: uncultured Atribacterota bacterium (assembly GCA_964644855.1). Taxonomy (GTDB): domain Bacteria; phylum Atribacterota; class Phoenicimicrobiia; order Phoenicimicrobiales; family Phoenicimicrobiaceae; genus Sediminicultor. Next base: position 197 of record CAZXYB010000167.1, read on the forward strand.
TATTTAGTTGAACGAATATTTTCTTTAAAAAGTGCACCAGAGAACCGTCCCCTATTGCATTATTTCATACGGGAAGCCAATAACTCACTGCCTTTGTCTAAATCTCTAATCTGCCTAAAATCTACTACAAAAGAACCCTTACTTTCTAACAAACTCATTAAATTCTTTAAAGTTTTATCGTTTCCCATTAACCGTGGAATAACAAAGGCAATAGTTTTTTTTCTTTCTAATCCGGTACATTGCTTAACAAAATCGACTAATTCGGAAGGTAATTTCCCTTTAAATACACTTAAAACCGGACACCCCACAAAGATAAATTCATAAGGTGACAAACTACCAGCAGTTATTCCTCTTCCTACTTTAATCACCTTTAATTTATTTCCTTTTCTTTCAATAGTAGAAAATATCTTTTTTGCAAATAATTCTAATTTCTTATCATCTCCACCATATATTAATATTGCTCTCAAAATATCCCCTCCTACTTAATACAGAGGACGAAAAAGAACAAAGAACCGTCCCCTGTTCTTTCTTAATCAAATATTACCTTTTCTACTCCCTGGAGTTTATCCAATATTTTATTGGTAATTAATTTTAAATGTTCTGGTAGCTTAACAAAATCTAAATCATCTGCCGGTACATTTAAAATAGGGCAAATAGTAAAATTCTCTATCCACTCCTCATATAAAACATTTAACTTACTCAAATATTTCTCAGAGATAGTTTTCTCGTAATCTCTCCCTCGTAGGGAAATCCTTTTTAAGAGAGTGGGAACTGAAGCTTGAAGATAAACAATTAAATCCGGAGGAGTAAGAAATTGGGTCATTATTTTAAACAATTCCTGGTAATTTTCATAATCACGATCCTCCATATATTCCTGCTGATTTAAATTTTTTGCAAATATATCTACGTCCTCATAAATACTTCTATCCTGAACTACAGAGGCAGGGTTTTTTAATATTTCCTGATGATGGCGAAATCTCTTGGACAGAAAAAATATCTGAAGATGAAAACTCCATTTTTTCATATCTCCATAAAAATCCTCTAAATAAGGATTGTTCTCTACTACCTCATAATATGGCTTCCAACCCAATCTTTTACTTAAGAGATCAGTTAAGCTTGATTTACCGCAGCCTATATTCCCTGATACTATAATAAATTTCTTCATTTTAAACTATTCCCCTTGTAAATTTCATCTATAACATATTCAAGGTCTTTACTTTTGCCTACAAAATCAAGACCGTTAGTGTTTATTTTAATTAATTTTATTTTTTTATAATTATCTGGATAAGAAAAATATTCTTTATAAGCCAAATTCAATCTTCTCATATATTCTAAAGACATTTTCCGCTCAAAAGGCCGATCTCTTAGAGCTATCCTTTTCATTAAGGTTTCGGTACTTGCTTGCAGATAAACGATTAGATCCGGCCGAGGGATATCTTTTACCATAATTTCATAGAGGCGTTCATACATAGAAAGTTCATTCCCGGTGAGATTCAGATGAGCAAATATCCTGTCCTTGGCAAATAGGTAGTCAGAAAAAACTGATTGATTAAACAAGTCTTGCTGGGCCAATTCTAATTGCTGTTTGTAACGGTTTAGCAAAAAAAATATTTGAGTCTGGAAACCGTATCTTTCTATATCACCATAGAATTTGGATAAAAAGGGATTTTCTTCCACCACTTCTAAATTCTGTCTTGCATTAAACTTTTTACTTAACAATAAAACTAAACTCGTTTTTCCTGCTCCTATAGCTCCTTCAACTACAATAAATTTGCTCTTAAGTTTAATCATCTACTATCTCCTTTATCTTTTCCTTTTTGTAAATCAGGTTTTTACAAATTTACTCTCATTGATTATTTTTTCTCTCATAATTCCACTCATAGGTCGAGTACTTATTTTCTAAAAGTTCTTTCGAAATTTTTTCTTCCTCTTCAGTTAATTTACCTTCAGTTAATTTTACTCCAAATTCTTCTTCAAAACCCCGGGGGAGAATTTCGGATAATTCTGAAAAATTTATCTTTCTCTTTAAAATCTCTTCCAGGCTGGTTGCTTTAAATCTTGTTTTTAGCTTTTCTCTTATTTGAGCTGAGGGAAAATTAAATACAGAAAATAGCTTATCTTTTTCTAATTCTATCAATAAAGAACCATGTTGTAAAACTATTTCACTTTTTCTTACCTGAGCGGAACCTACAATCTTTTTGCCCTCAACCTGTACCTCGTATTGAGAGGGAATGGAAAAACAGATTGATTTAAAATCAGAATGACGGATTTCAGATTTCCCCCTTTTATGTAATGAATCGCTCTTTAATTTTTCTCTCAAAGGAACTAATTCCGCTATTATTCCTAAATAAGAAAGACCTCTAATTATTCCACCACTAATCTTCTTATAGGTTTCTAATATAGAATCATTAACTAAAGGATGATTTTCTCTAATTATAAAACTATAAGTTAATTCTTTATCATGTAAAACTGCTTTACCTCCGGTTGACCGACGAACAATATCGATTCCCAGATGCTGACAAGCGTCTACATCTATCTCTTTTTTTAAATCCTGAAAATAACCCAAAGATACAGCCGGTGGCGACCATTGATAAAATCTTATAGTGGGAGGAACTAATCCTTCCCGATGAGCTATCATTATTGCCTCATCGACTGCCATATTCATAAAACCAGTATGATTACTATCTTTTATTAATCGCCATTCCATTAATTTTATCCTTTCTGTTT
>CAZXYB010000168.1:0-2915 GCA_964644855.1 uncultured Atribacterota bacterium
GATTCTTTCTTTCCCCAGCCTGGTACTCATTTCTTTCATAAATTTTCTCCCATTTATAATATTTTTTTAAATAATTTATACAAATATTTATATTATGTATAACTATTTTTTTTATCATAGAAAACACGATTTAGAATCTTTAAACCCTTAATAATGTCATTTATTTCCTGTTCAGAAAGCATTTTGAGTAAACCAGCAAAATATTTTTCCCTTTTCCGATGAAATTCATGGCATATCTTATGACTCCCATTACTCAAGTGAATTTTTACCACTCTCCTATCATCTTTGTTACGTTTGCGCTCTATGATTCCTTTCTGTTCAAGGCGATCCAAAATGCCTGAAACAGTGCTATTAGATAATCCCATTTTTTCGCTGATATCACTTACTTTTTGTTCCCCGTTTTTAGCCAATATAGAAATAACCGAAAGTTGAGGAAGTGTAAAACCTGAATCCTGCATCAAATCATGAAATTCATGTTTTAAAGTTCTATTAAAATTTCTATTCAAGTTAATGATTTGGGAAATACTTTCGATTTTCAACATTTTTAAATTTCCTCCAATTTTCTTTTATATTTTGCATCATAATATTTCGTATAAGAAGTATTATAAAATAAAGATTAAACTTTGTCAAATGTTATTAGATAAAAGTCTCGTATCTCACATTTCCTGAATGATATAGAAAGTTGGGGTCTATGTCTCTTTGTTTGCAATAGGCATTAGGACTTACAAATAAAGATTTTAAATCACTGTCATTAATAACACCGTCATAATCCACTGCTAATATTTTCATTTTCAATTCTTCCTATCCCTTGAATTAATTTATGTAGTACTGATAAATAAATGATTAAAATTATACTATTTCTTCATAAGGATGTACAATGAAAATTGTGTGGTGGTAGGGGCATACAATGCAATTTTAAAATTATGCAGAATAAATGATGAGGGGGATAAATTTTCACATTTGGCTTACTGTAATTTCTTAAAATGTGATAAAAGTGTAATAAAGGTCTGTTTCCTACCATATTCTAATCACTTGAAAAGACGTCGAAAACTTGAATTTATCAGCCCCTTACAAAAAGTTAGAAAAAGTTACCGAATTATTGAATCTGATATATTATTACTTCATTTTTGTTTTAATAAAATCAGGAAATAACATTATTTTTCCAGCATCATGTGGGTAAAACAAAAAAGGTTTTACATCTTCGACTAATTTTTTAAAATTTATTTTCTCACACTTTAACAGCAACTTTTTTTTAATCTCTTTTATATCGTCCTTTTCTTTCAATTTCATCTTTTCTCTTAAAAAATAATAACTTGGATTTGTTTTAGAAAAAAGAAAAATTACATCATAGAAATCTCTTCCTATCGGTCTGGGGCGATATAAAACAGCTAATATTTTCTGAGATAATAATATATCCGGTGGTACGGCATTGATTTTCATGAAAATATCAAACTTATTTAAAATAACTCTCTCGGCTTTATAATTAACATTTTGAGGTTCGCAATCAATTTGAATGGTTAATTTTTCCCGGGTGTGACCAGAAATACCGTGCTGATAAAATATTCCAGGGAATTTTACAAAACAATGAAAAGCATCTCTATATCTATTTTGTATTTCCACAGAATAACCATATAACTCTAATTGCCGTAATATTTTATCTGATAAATCTTCAAAATCTTCTTTACTTAAACCCTTATTATCAAAATCCAAATCTTCAGAAAACCGCCGAATGCCATGGATTATATGGATTGCCGTCCCGCCCATAAAAATTAATCGGCTTCCATATCCGGAACTGTAAATAATATCTAATATGACATATTGTAAGTATTCTCTTAGTAAATTCCTTTTAAAGATTCTCAAATTTTCAGGGTAAAATGTTTCTATCTGTTTTAAATCAAGCATTTTTCATATAACTCCAAAAACGATTAATTCTTCCGGTTAATTTCTTTTGATTAAACTTTTCTAAAAAATTCATTAACTTTTTCTCATCCATCTGTTCGAAAAACATCTCCTTATTTATCCGTAAACTATCAAAATCCTGCTCTGTTTCTATATCTGAATGCAAGTAAAAATAGTCCAACAGGGCTTTCTCCATGCTGGCCATTTTTAAATATTTTTCCTGAAACTTTATTAAATCATAGCCAAAAAAAAGCGGAGGCTTTAAAGTCCGATAAATAAATTCTCCGATAGATGTGAGAAAATGATAAGTCTTTCGAGTAGAAATAGAGGTAATTCCATAAACACTTTCGGGAATTAGGTGATAATAAGATAAGGTACTTTCTAAAGAGATATAAGATGGCGAATAAATACGATTGGCAATCTTAAATAAGATTTCCTCACTAAGTTTTAAATCAGAAAAGATATAATATCCACGAACTACTTTTTTAATGTAGCCCTTATCCTGCCACTCGTTTAATCTTGGTCGGTAAAAATTAGGTTCAATGTTTCGAATCTCATTTAAGGAAAATATTGTGAAATCCTTTAATTCACTCTTTAATTCTAAAAATTTCATCTTATTTCTCCAAAATACTATTATTAGTACTTTCAAGAAATATTATATCACTTTAGTAATCTAAAAGCAAAAATAGGACTTTCCCCCTAAAAACAGGAGAATATTTAGTATTTTTGAGTTGATTTATCATTTCTTTAATGAAAGCTCTCAACTTAACTCAAGGCTTGCTTTAACACCGGATAAAAATCCTTTTCTTCCTCAATTATGGGGATTCTTTCCTTTCTTGCTTCCTCTTTCTGGCTTTCGGTGCAATAACCCCATCCGGCCAAAAAAACGCGAACCCCCAGGGCATCAGTTCCTTTAAGATAGCTTAACTGGTCATCAATAAAATAAATCTCATTTAATTTGGCACCATATTTTTTAGCGATGGCCTGCATATGCTCTGCTTTATGTTTGCCAAAGT
>CAZXYB010000169.1:0-2891 GCA_964644855.1 uncultured Atribacterota bacterium
ATATAATTGAAGTAACCCCCTTTAACAGGAGTAGAGTAAGGATAACTACTGGATATGGTATAAGCATCCTGTATCCAGAACAATTTCCCTTCCTTAGAAATTACCATATAAGGATCTTTGTCATAGCCCAGGAAAGGAGCTACCTTATTGACTCTCTCCTGAATATTACGATTGATCATAATTCGACTCTCAGAAGTAAAATTAGTGGTGAGTAAAATCTGCATATTAGAATATTTTATAGAAAAAAGAATTCTTCTCCATAGAGAGGATACCGGCATCCCACCATTGCCCGCATAGGTACTATAAACATTCTCATCTCCTTTAGGATAGTCAAATTCTTTGGCTTTGGTCTTCACAATTACATAACCTTTAGTTATCTCTCCATAATAAATTTCCGGTCTGGTAATAGTAAGATTTACGCTGGAAACCGGAGGAATATCTTTGATCAACAGTTCGGGAAGACCTTCTCCGCTAATCTTATTAACCGGATTTACTACTACCCCATAACCATGAGTATAAGTTAAGGTCTCATTTACCCAGGTTTTGGCCTGTTCCGGTATCTTATCTTTATCTAATTCCCGGGGAGAGACCATCACCTGCTGATAATTTCCGTTAAAATAATAACGGTCCATATCTACACTATTAAAATCATAATATAACCTGATGGCTTGAATCTGTTTTAGAGTCTGTTTTATAGGTCTCCAATCCCAGAGTCGGATATTACTAATAATCTTATCATTTTTTTCAATATCCTCGAAACTTATTCCTTCCTTTACCGGAAATTCTTCCTCCCTAATCTTATCTAAACCATATGCTACCCGGGTAGCTTCAATATTATTTAATATATACGGTCTCTCCTTGGTACCTTCATTAGGCAAGACTACCGCACTCTGAATAATTGTGGGATAGATTCCTCCCAGTAAGATAGAGACACCAACCAACACCGCCAATCCCAAAGCTGGTAATTTCCAATTTTCTTTCCTTGCAGTTACAAAAAACAGTGCTGCGCAAACCAAAGCTAAAACCATTAAAACCCTCAAAGCAAATAGAGTGGCATGAATTTCTGTATAACCTGCTCCAAAAATAACCCCCTGAGTAGAGTAGAGAATCTTAAAGGCGTTTAACCAATACTGCCAGGATTTTAAAATTAATATGAAACCGATAAGTAAGGAAAGATGTACCTTAACCGGGGTTTCAATAATAAGTTTTTTATATTCATATTTTACCGCCCTTTTAACAATATAAATAGCAGCTACTACAACAGCAATGATGCTAAGAGCAAAGGATAACCAGTTTCTGACGAATTCCCAGAAAGGCAGACTAAACATATAAAAACCGATATCCTTATTAAAGATAGGGTCAGTTATCCCAAATGAGGTTCTGTTTAAATAAATCAGGATCTTTTCCCAACTAGAGCTTTCGGAAAATCCCATAAAGAGCGCAATAATCAGGGAAAACCATAAAACAAATTTTTTATTTACCTGAATATTTTGTAGACTTTTAAATAGTTGAATCTCCGGTCTTTCAAACTCTTCCTGGCCTATTTCCACCTGAAACTCCGGAGCAAAACGTCGAGCAAAAGAAAGATTTATAAAAGACAATATAAAAAATGCTGCGGCAAAAAACAGCATAACTACCCCTTTAGTTAGTAGTATCTTCCAAAAAACAGTAACATATTGTACTGACTTAAACCATATTAGATCAATATAAATTGAGGCAACCGCGCCCACAATTATTGCCACTAATAAGATTATGCCAATAATTATCCATTTCAAATTCTTTGCTTTATCAGCCATCTCTTTCCTCCAATTTTTATTTTTTATATCTTTATTATATCATCCTATACCAGTAATGCAATAAATAAAAAAGTTGCCCAAAGGTGCCTGGCACCTTTGGGCAACTTTTTAAAATAAATCCTTATAACTTTTAAGTTCAAAAAGAGATTCTGTGTTTTTTATTGCCTTTACTATTGCCCGAGCCATTACTTCTGCTGCAATTGCCCCCACTACATTTGCTCCTGCCTCTACCTCACCGGTGGCCATACAAAAGATAGTATCCCCGTCAAACATAGTATGAGCGGGGCTTATAGTCCGGGCATACCCATCCTGAGCCATCATCGCTACTTTGGTGGCCCCGGCCTTGGTTAGCTTTGCATTAGTAGCTATAACTCCTATAGTAGTATTTTTTGAAAAATTACTTCCGCTTCTTTGAGGAAAATTTCTCAAGAAAGACATAGTATTAGCAACTTCTTTTTTGTCCTCACTTAAAACCCCGGCAATAATCTCTCCGCTTTCCGGGTCAACTACATCTCCAAAACAGTTCACTGCCACTATGGCTCCTATTATTAGCTCTTGAGACTTAAAACTGGCCGTGCCCAGACCGCTCTTCATACAACGAAATCCGCCAAATATCTTTCCCACCGTTGCCCCAGTTCCGGCTCCAACATTACCCTGTCTGACTTCCGCATCAGAAGCATTAAGACAGGCATCATAACCCATCCTGGCATCAGGTCTTACCCTGTAATCGCCTACACCCAAGTCAAAGAGAACTGCACCGGGGACTATAGGAACTTTGGTTAACACCACATCAAAACCTATTTCTCTTTCTTCTAAATATTTCATCACACCCGAAGCTCCATCGAGTCCAAAGGCACTACCTCCGCTAAGATAGATAGCATGGGCTTTGTCTACCAAATTTACCGGATTTAAAAGGTCTGTTTCTCGAGTTCCCGGAGCTCCTCCTCGCACATCAACTCCTGTTGTTGCTCCTTTTTCACAGATAACTACGGTACACCCGGTCCCGGCTTTTAAATTTTGACTGTGTCCTACTTTTATTCCCGGCACATCTATAATGGCATCCTTTAAAACTTTCGAATTTTCCTTATCGTTCAT
>CAZXYB010000170.1:0-2873 GCA_964644855.1 uncultured Atribacterota bacterium
CACCTATACGCTCAACGCTGTACGCTTCACGCTAGGTTTATTCACTAACGACTAAATTAATACTTTTTTTAAAAACTCTCCGGTAAATGAATTCTTATTGTCTGCTATTTCTTCAGGGGTTCCCTCGGCAATAATTCTTCCTCCATCTTCTCCCCCTCCCGGACCAAGATCAATAATATGGTCTGCTGATTTAATTACTTCTAAGTTATGTTCAATTACCATAACTGTATTCTTGGCTTCTACCAATCTATCCAAAACATTGAGTAATTTCTTTACATCATCAAAATGCAGACCGGTAGTAGGCTCATCTAAAAGATATATAGTTCTTCCTGTGCTTTTAGTACTTAATTCTTTAGCCAATTTCACTCTCTGCGCTTCACCCCCGGATAGAGTAGTGGCGGATTGTCCTAACCTTATATATCCCAATCCTACATCGTTTAAAGTTTTTAATTTTCTTTTTATTGTAGGGATTGCTCCAAAAAAATCAAGTGCTTCTTCAACAGTCATTTCTAATATCTGAGCTATATTTTTACTCTTATATTTTACATCTAAAGTTTCGCGGTTAAACCTTTGACCTTTACAAATTTCGCAGGGTATATGTACATCAGGTAAAAAATACATTTCAATCTTCTTTATCCCTCTACCCTGACAGGCTTCACATCTTCCACCTTTTACATTAAAGCTAAATCTACCTGCCTTATAACCTCTAATTTTAGCTTCTTTTGTCCTGGAAAGTATTTCTCTAATGGGAGTAAATACTCCGGTGTAGGTAGCAGGATTAGATCGAGAAGTTCTACCTATGGGTGATTGATCGATAATTATCACTTTATCAATATTTTCTATCCCCTCAATTTTATCATATCCACCAGGATGAACCCTGCTCCTATAAATTTTCCTGATTAAAGCTTTATATAAAGTTTCCTCAACTAAAGTACTTTTTCCGGAACCAGATACTCCAGTGATGCAAGTAAGTGTGCCTAAAGGAATGGATACATCGATATTTTTTAAATTGTACTGGCGAGCTCCATAAATCTTTAAATGTTTCCCATTACCTCTTCTTCTTTTAGAAGGGACATTGATTTTATTGACGTGGCTTAGATATCTTCCGGTAATAGACTTCTGATTTTTTTTAATATCTTTAATACTACCTTTGGCTACCAAATATCCACCGTGTATCCCTGCTCCAGGTCCAAGATCTACAATGTAATCTGCAATTCTCATTGTAGCCTCATCATGTTCAATTACTATCACCGTATTTCCTAAATCTCTTAACTTTATAAGAGTCTTTAAAAGTTTACAATTATCTTTTTGGTGTAAGCCAATGCTCGGTTCGTCTAAAATGTAAAGTACTCCGGTTAAGCTCGAGCCAATCTGGGTAGCTAAACGAATTCTCTGATTTTCTCCACCAGCTAAAGTAGAAGAAGCACGAGATAAGGTTAAATAATCTAACCCCACATTACTTAAAAAGCTTAGTCTATTGTTTATTTCTTTCAATATCTGCCCAGCGATTACCATTTCCCTTTCGGTTAATCTTAAATTTTCAAAAAAATTATAATTCCATTTGATAGATTTCTCAGCAATATCCGCTATAGAAAAACCATCAATAGTAACATTTAAGCTTTCTGGACGAAGTCTTTTACCTTTGCAAGAGGGACATGGTCCGACATTCATAAACTTTTGTATCTCTTGCCGAATATATTCTGATTTAGTCTCTCGATATCTTCTTTTTAAATTATTAACTACCCCTTCAAAAGCATTTTCATGACTCCAATAAGTAGTTTGTTCATCATTCTGATATTTAAAGGGTATCTTTATTTCTCCTGAGCCATGTAATATAATCTCTTGAAATTTATCCTTTAACTTGATAAAAGGTGTATCGAGACTGAAACCATAAAAATCGGCTAAACCTTTTAATATGTGATACAGGTATTTCCCTTTTACTTCTCCCCAGGGAACTAAGGCACCCTGCAATATAGATTTAGTCTTATCCGGCACAATTAATTCAGGATCAAATTCCATTTTAAATCCTAAACCAGTACAATCAGGACAAGCTCCATAAGGACTATTAAAAGAGAAAATACGAGGAGCAATTTCCGGTAAATTAATTCCGCAGCTGGGACAAGAAAAGTGCTCGCTAAACATCTTTTCTTTACCACCTTTTACATCAATTACTACTATTCCTTCACTTAAACTTAAAGCAGTCTCAATAGAACCAGCCAAACGAGTCTTTATTTCAGGCTTTACTATCAATCTGTCTACTACAACTTCTATATTATGATTTTTATACCTATCAATTTTTATATCCTCTTCTACTTCAAAAGTATTTCCATCAATTCTCACTCTAACAAATCCTTTTTTTTGAATACTTTCTAATATTTGTTTATGTTCACCTTTTTTAAAGCGAATTATCGGAGCTAAAACTTGTATTTTTGTTCCCGAAGATAAATTTAAAATTTGATCAACCATCTGCTCAACCGTCTGTTTGCTAACCTGTCTACCGCACTGCGGGCAATGAGGTATTCCAATCCGGGCAAAAAGCAACCTTAAATAATCATAAATTTCCGTTACAGTACCGACTGTAGAGCGAGGGTTCTTACTTGCTTTTCTTTGATCAATGGAAATTGCTGGTGATAATCCTTCAATGTAATCAACATCAGGTTTTTTCATTCTCTCCATAAATTGACGAGCATAAGAAGACAGAGATTCGATATACCTTCTCTGACCTTCTGCATAAATCGTATCAAAAGCTAAAGAAGATTTTCCAGAACCGCTTAACCCGGTAATTACAACTAACTTGTTTCTGGGTATCTCCAAATTAATATTCTTTAAGTTATGTTCTCGCGCACCCTTGATTATTATCTTAGTCTGAACCA
>CAZXYB010000171.1:0-2803 GCA_964644855.1 uncultured Atribacterota bacterium
ATCTTTAACCAAAAGAGCCTACAGTAAAGTGATTAGTAAAATAGGTGTCTGTCCTATTTTCCATACTATTTTCTTAATTAAAGGTCAGAAAAGGAGGAAATTAATGAATATCTATAAATATGCGCTACAGTTAGAAAAAGAGAGTGAGAATTATTATCATGAACTAGTTCAAAAAACAGAGAATATTGGACTCCAAAATATTTTAAGAATGTTAGCTGATGAAGAAGCTACTCATTATAAGATTATCGAAAAGATGATGAAAGGTGATGTCAGGCGAGAATTGGCTGAAACAGACCTATTGAAGAAGGTTAAGAATCTCTTTATGAAGATAAAAGGAGAAAAGATAGTATTTGATTTTGATTTAGCACAGGCAGACTTCTACCGCAAAGCTCAAGAATTTGAAGAAAAAAGCTATAAACATTATGAAGAAATGAGTGATAAGGTAGACAATAAATTACATAAAAAAATATTAACAAAGTTAGCCGAAGAAGAAAAAAAGCATCTTTTTTTATTGGAAAATCTAGTAGAATTTATTTCCCGACCGGAAACTTGGATTGAAAATGCCGAATTTAACCATTTAGATGATTACTAAAAAATAAATATTTTGAACAATAATAGAAGTTCGCTCTTTAAAAGGTTTACCAAAAGACTAATAACTATATATAGCTGTGGGATAGGTGAGGGGACTGGTGAAGTCCAATTGATTCTATTTGTTTAATAAGTTAAAATTAGAGTAATTTAGAAATATATTTTAGGAAATTAAGATGTTTAAATTTCTTGGTCATCGAAATTTTGTCTTACCTCTAGCCTTTATTCTGGGTTGAAGTTGTCCCCATCTGGCTGAATGCACCAGATCATTAACCATTTCCACCTTAGCCTTGGTAATGATTGTTTCCATTGTCCAAATTCCCACTCAACAAATTTTGCACTGGCAGATTTAATTAAACCTCTAATTATCGGTATATTTTTTAATTATCTCATTTTAGGTTCCTTACTTTTAATATCCAGCTATAGGTGCTTTTTTTCTTTTGATATCATTTTTTAATTAATAGTACATAGAGTATTTTGTATAACTGGGCATATAAGTCTCAGCCGTTAAGGAGCCTATGATTAATGTATATGCTATGATGTAATCTATGAATTCCCCTAAAAAAGATTTGTAAGAACCCATCCCTCTATCATTACGAGCTTGCTGAAGGCAAGCGCGGGAATTTATCTTTTCTTTTCCATTTAAATACCATTCACTAACAACTAATACACCCCACAACTATTTTTTAAAAAAAGAAGGGTTTTTAAAACCTTTGTCGTATTAGTGTTAAGATGTGGAAAATTAAAAAACTAATTCTTTTAAGCGCTGATGGAGATTAAATAAGGTAAATATATATTCTTGAAGTGTGACAAAGAACCGTTCTCTTGTATTTTACAGTGAGCAGAGCGGTTCAAAGAATCGAACGGGAAGATGAAAAGTAATATTGCAAGACTTGACCCCATAATTATATAATTGACTTAAAAAATGAAGAGGATTAATAATGAAAAAATCTTTTAATAAAATAGCTCCAATAGCAAGCATTCTTGCAATTAGCATGCTGTCGATGAGCATACTAGAGCCAGTTCTGCCACTTTATCTGATCAATGTCGGTTTTTCCTCTAAAGCGACGGGTGTGATGATATCGGTCTTATGGCTTGGTATGATTATTGGTGAGAGTTCATGGGGATGGATAGCTGACAAGATAGGGATTAGAATCCCAATGATTTGGGGAACTTTAATTAGCGGAATAATATTGCTTGGAATTTTATTAGCCAAAGGGACATATATTGTTTTTATTGCAATATTATGCTTGGGATTATTTCGGTCTGCAATCTTTGGCCCAGCCCGGGGGTATGTAGGAAAGCATGCTCCTGCTTTAAAAAAAGCCGCATTTATGGGAATAATTACAGTTGTAATCGGTGGTTCTAAAAGTCTTGGGGCTCTGTCGAGTGGATTTCTTGCCAGTAGTTTGGGATACAGCTGGGTATTTTATGTAACTATTGGGATGTATATTTTAGGTGGCTTAATAACAATTGTTATCCTTAGGGATTTAAAATATAATTCCCCCAAGCTTTTACCTGTAAATAAACATTTATTTGTTAAAGATTCAAAAAAATATCGTTGCATGTTTTCTTTATGCGCAGTAACCAGCTGTGAATTTTTTGGGGTAGGATTATTCATGTCCTTCTTACCACTTTTCATTACCCAGGTTGTGGGCCTTAGTATTGCTTCCGTTGGGATTCTTTTTACTATGAGAGGCATAATTACTACGGTATTTGGAGTTCCTATGGGAATGTTGGCTGACCAAAAAGGAAAAAAATTGTTAATGCTAACTGCTCTTGCGGCGTCAGCAATTAGTATGATAGGAATCTCTGTGGCTAACAGTTTCCTCAGCTTATTAGTATCTATCGTTTTATTTGAAATAGGTTTGGCTACCTATAGCCCTGCGGCATTAGCCTTACTGTCGGATTCCGTACCTTCCGAGCACCAGGGGTCAGCGATGGGGATATACGGAGGTGTATGCGAAAATACAGGAATTATGGCAGGAGCATTTTCGGGGGGATTTGTCTGGAATATTTTTGGACCGCGAGCAACCTTTTTGTTGGGGAGCCTGGTATGCATAATAGGAGCAGTTATGTGTTTAATTTTGAATATCGAAGAAATAGAACGCATCAATAAACTTACGAATTAAAAGAACGGAAATAAAATAATGTATTTAGAATAGGGGGGAATATATTTACTGTTTGTTTTTACAAAAAAGGAGTAAAAATAGGT
>CAZXYB010000172.1:0-2795 GCA_964644855.1 uncultured Atribacterota bacterium
TTATGCAATTTGTCTAATTATTTCTAATATCTCTTTCTCTTCCGGCTTAAAACCAGTCCAAAGATAGAAACTCTCTATGCCCTGATAAACCAACATCGGTAAACCATTGATTATTTTTGCTCCTACCCTCTCCGCCTGTCTTAAAAAAAAGGTCTTGGCCGGGTGATAGATAAGGTCATAAACCAAGAGATCGGGGTGAAACAATTTTTCATCAGGCAAAGGAGTATTGTTGAGTTGAGATGCCATCCCTACGGAAGTAGCATTAACCAAAAGATTAGCTTTTTTAATTTTATCTTTCAAATCGTTCTGCTCAAAAGAAAATATATTAATATTACTTTCAGGGAAGAAAGGAGAAAAACCTTGCTTAATCTTTTCGGTTTTTTCTAAAGTTCGATTAAAAATACTTATTTCTTCTATACCTTCCTCTAAGAGGGAATAAATTACTGCGCGAGCAGCTCCCCCTGCCCCCAAAATAACTGCTTTCTTCTTTTTTATGGTAAATTTCCCCACTTCCTGAAAAGTTTTTTTAAACCCAATTACATCAGTATTGTAACCGGTGAGATTACCCTTATTATTGACAATGGTATTTACTGCTCCAATTCTCCGGGCAGATTCCTCCACTTCATCTAAAAATTCAATCGCTTTTTCTTTGTAGGGAAAAGTTATATTTACCCCTCTTATATTTAAGGCTCTTATACTTTGAATGGCTTCCCCTAAATCGGTTTCTGCCACTTGAAAAGGTAGATAACGAAAGTTTAGAGAATGTTTGAGTATTATTTGGTTATGGAGAAGTGGGGAAAGGCTGTTTTCTATATTTTCACCAATTACCCCGATTATTTTGGTCTTTCCGTTAATTTCTTTTTTCATTTAGGTTCACACCCCTACCTTTTTCCTCCCCATTTTCATTGCGGGTTCGATAAATCGAACCCCTACAAAAGAAGGAAACTTCTATGCCATTATTAAATTAATTTTTGTAAAGTATCTTCAAATCCGGAGAAAGATATATCTATACATTCTGAATTTCTGATCACAGTTTTTCCTTCAGCTAATAAAGCAGCAACTGCTAAAGACATAGCAATACGGTGGTCATTATAACTTTCACAAACTGCGCCTTTTAATTCAGAAGGTCCTTCCACTATAAAACCATCTTCTTTTTCTTCAATATCTGCTCCCATCTTTTTTAGTTCGCTGACTATCGCCTTTATCCTGTCGGTTTCCTTTACTTTTAATTCCTTTGCACCACTTACCACTGTTTTACCCTGTGCCTGAGTTGCCGCCACCGCAATAAGGGGTAATTCATCGATTAAGAAAGGTACATCTTCTTTCTTAATCTCTACTCCCTTTAGTTTTGAATATTCTATCATTAAATCAGCCTGAGGCTCATTCGATTTTATCTGATAATTTAAGATAACGATTTTTGCGCCCATTTTGTTTAGTATTTTTATTATTCCGGTTCTGGTTGGATTAACTCCTGCCTTTTTAATTGTTATTTGAGAACCTTTCAATAGATTGGCAGCTACTATAAAATAGGCAGCAGAAGAAATATCACCGGGGATAAAAATATCCGTGCCCTTTAATTCTTTTCCACCCATCAATTTAATTTCAGGAGGAAAAATTTTTATATCTGCCTGCATAATTTTTAACATCCTCTCGGTATGATCTCTGGCAGGCAGTGGCTCTTTAATGACTGTTTCGCCTTTAGCATAAAGACCGGCCAACAAGAGAGCAGTTTTTACCTGAGCACTGGCTACCGGCAAAGTATAGTGAAGAGGATTGAGCTTATTTCCTTTAACGCTTAAAGGAGCAAGCTGACCATCTTTTCTTCCCCGGATATCTGCCCCCATTAACCTAAGGGGCTCGACAACTCTTTTCATAGGTCTCTTTCTGATTGAAGCATCCCCGCATAAAACAGAATAAAAATCCTGTCCGCTAAGCAAACCAGTTAAGAGACGGATGGTCGTCCCTGAGTTGCCTACATCAAGTATATCTTTCGGCTCTTGTAACCCGTATAATCCTTTACCTTTTATTTTAACAGAATTATTTTTACCTAACTCTATTTCTGCTCCCAAAGCCTGCATACACTCTAATGTTTTAAGACAATCCAAAGAATTTAAAAAATTAGATATTCGAGTCTCTCCCCGGGCTATAGACCCTAAAATTAAAGATCGATGAGAGATTGATTTATCTCCCGGAACAGATATATTTCCTTTTAATTCACTGGCTTTTTCTAAAACAAGTTCCACTTAATTTTTCATCCCCTCTAAATCATGTTCAGCAGATGTGCCCAATTCCCGGCCTATCGCCTGAACTATCGGTTGGATTTCCTTCATTAATTGGGCAAAAGTATCCAGTTTTAAGCTCTGAGCTCCATCACTGAGCGAACTTTTTGGGTCAGGGTGAACTTCAATAATTAGACCATCCGCTCCAGCGGCTATGGCAGCCTTAGACATCGGATTTACCAACCTCCATCTGCCGGTAGCATGGCTGGGGTCTACAATTATAGGCAGGTGACTTAATCTCTTTAAGGCAGGGATCGCACTTAAATCCAAAGTATTACGGGTATAGTTTTCAAAAGTACGAATTCCTCGCTCACATAATATTACTTCATAATTTCCTTGAGATAGAATATATTCTGCTGATAATAGCAACTCCTCTATGGTAGCCGGCATTCCTCTTTTTAATAATATGGGTTTTTTAGTTTTACCCAATTCTTTTAACAATACAAAATTCTGCATATTGCGGGCACCTACTTGAAATATGTCGGTATATTTACCTACCAGCTCTATCTGGTTAAC
>CAZXYB010000173.1:0-2794 GCA_964644855.1 uncultured Atribacterota bacterium
ATATGGAATTTACAGGATAAAAAAGGATATGTTAAAGGTAAAGATATTGCTGATAAATTAGAGGTAACCCGCCCCAGTGTATCCGAGATGATTAAAAAATTATCGGAAAATGAATATATAATTTATGAAAAATATGGCGGAATTGTATTTACAGCAAAAGGTAAAAAAATAGCCCAGGAGATTAAAAAACGCCATACTTTATTGGTAGAGTTTTTAAAGATTATCGGAGTTGATGAACAAAATGCTCAACGGGATGCTTGTAAGTTAGAGCATGATGTTTCACCCAAAACCATAACTTGTCTACTTGAATTTGTAGAATTTATTAATTTACTACCAGAAAGCTCCAAATGGAAGGAAAATTTTCAAGAATATTTGAAAAAAAGAGGCTTACTGGAAAGGATCGGTAATAAAAATAAAAAATTATAAAGAAATAATATTAAGAGAGAAAGGATAAAAATATATGACCATTACTCTTGATTTAGCAAGGGAAAGACAAAAAGTAAAAGTTATGGATATCTCTGGAGGTTGGGGGATAAGGCAACGCTTAGGTTGTTTAGGAATCCATCCCGGAGATGTAGTAACTGTAAAAAAGAGTGCTATTATGCGAGGACCAATTTTAATAAGTATCCATGGGAATCAGGTTGCCTTGGGTAGAGGGATAGCCAGAAAAGTTGTGGTGGAGGCAGAATAATGAAAATTGCTCTTATGGGACAACCCAATTCAGGCAAGAGCACTATTTTTAATCATGTTGCCGGATATAAAGCAGTAACTTCTAATTTCCCCGGTAAGACAGTAGAATATACTCTAACAAAATTTAAACTCTTTGGCCAGGTAGCTGAATTAATAGATTTACCAGGGACTTATTCTTTAACTTCTTTTGATCTGGCAGAACTTGAAGCCAGAAAATATTTATTAAAAGGTAATGTTGATGTAGTTATAAATGTAATAGATGCATCTTTGCTGAGCAGAAGTTTAGAACTTACTCTCCAACTTTTAGAACTTAAATTACCGATGGTGATATGTCTTAATATGATCGATGAGGCTGAGCGTAAAGGCATTAAAATAGATTTTGAAAAATTATCTGAAATTCTCGGTGTTCCAGTTATGCCGGCAATCGCCCTGAAGGGAAGAGGAATAAAAGAGCTTTTTTCTACAGCCTATAAGATAGGAGAAGAAAAGAGAATAGGTAGAACCCTGAATTTTAGTAAAGAGGTAGAGGAAGTTATAACTCATTTATCTACACAAATAAAAAAGAAACAAATTAACCAAGAATTTAATGTTCCTAAACGGTTTTTAGCTCTTAAGTATTTAGAAAATGATAATTATTTTATGGAAAATTTTAAAAATAAAGAGAAGGGTATTTTTAAGCAAATTGACTATTTTCAGAATTTGCTTAGAGAAGTTCACGGTAGACCACCGGATGTAGTTATTTCCTCTGAACGACATCATCTATCCATGAATATATATGAATCCGTAGTTTTGCTCACCAAACCTCATACAAGCCTAATGGATTATATGGATAATATTTTAATGCACCCGCTTTTGGGATACGTTTCTTTAGGTCTAATTTTTTATTTATTTTTTAATTTAATTTTTAGTGTCGGAAAAATAGTAGAAGAACCATTGTTAGATTATTTTTATAGATTAATTCCCTTGATAGAGAAGAGTATCAATCCAAACACTCTATCATTTTCAATAATTAGTGGTATTATCCAGGGATTAGCCGGCGGGATAGCTATTGTCTTGCCTTATTTATTCCCCTTTTTATTTGGCCTGGCTATTTTAGAGGATTTAGGTTATTTGCCTCGCATAGCTTTTCTCTTAGATGCGTTTTTACATAAGATTGGTTTACACGGAAAGGCAGTTATACCTTTTATATTAGGCTATGGCTGTACTGTTCCGGCTATAATGGCTACCAGAATTTTAGAATCGGGAAGAGACCGTTTTATTGCCTCTGTGCTAACTACCATGATTCCCTGTGCTGCACGAATGACTATAATATTTGCATTAGTAGCTTTTTACATTAGTCCTCAAGCAGCTTTAGCAATTTATATTTTGAATATTATTGTAATTATCATATCAGGAAAGATATTATCTCGCTTACTGCCAGAGGTTACCCCGGGGATGATATTAGAAATTCCTGCCTATCATATTCCTTCTATAAAAGTTGCTTTAGCCAAGACCTGGCTCAGGATGAAAGAATTTATATTTATAGCCTGGCCTTTACTCATTGTGGGAAGTACAATTTTAAGTTTATTACAATACTATAAGATGGATATGCTTATAAATAAAATTTTTTCTCCTCTAACCTCTCTACTCGGCCTCCCTTTAGTGGTGGGTACTACTTTGATATTCGGTATCCTTCGCAAAGAACTCTCTATGCTAATGTTGATTCAGGCTATAGGAACCTCCAATGTTGCTGCAGTAATGTCTGCAACCCAAATTATGACTTTTACCATCTTTGTAATTTTTTATGTTCCTTGTGTGGCTACTATTGCGGTTTTGTGGAAAGAAATTGGAAGTAAGCGAACATTATTTACTGTAGCTTTTACTTTTATTTTAGCCACTATTTTGGCGACTATTACCCGATTTGTATACTAAAACAGTATCCAGTACATAGTATCGATTATCGAGTCAAGGATTAGTTAATCGGTTAGTTGGTTACCTGGTTAGCCAGTTAAGAAAATAAAAGATAAAAGTCAGGAGTCGGAAGTTAAATTCGTATCTGGTGAATCGTATCTCGAGTAGGGGCCTATTGCATACGCCCTCATAGCGTGGAGCGTTTAGCGTAGAG
>CAZXYB010000174.1:0-2765 GCA_964644855.1 uncultured Atribacterota bacterium
ATTACTCATTACTGAATTCATTATCTTGACATATTTAGTAAAGTATCTTACACTGTGGGTGTAAAGAATATACCTTTACCCGAAAGCTTGCATCTTATATAAGGACAAGACCAGGAGTAAATAAAATTAATAGTATTTCGTCTGGTATCTTTAAATAGAACTAGAACGGAGGTGAAAAAAAATGAATAGAGATTCTGCTTTATCAGGATTTAAACTTACTACCCGGCAGCTGGCTATATCCGGTATGTTGGGTGCAATCTCCATCATCCTGGGAGTAACCAGGTTGGGGTTTATCCCCGTTCCAACTCCAGCTGGTCATGCCACCATTATGCACATTCCAGCCATTTTAGGAGGGATTATTGAAGGTCCGATAGTAGGTGCATTAGTAGGATTAATCTTTGGAGTTTACAGTTTTTTAAATGCTACTAATCCCATGTTTGCCGACCCTTTGATTGCCATTTTACCTAGAATATTTATCGGAGTAGTCGCTTATTATTCTTACAAATATTTCTGGAAGAACAGTGCTGTTGCGGCTGCCCTGGGAACTCTTACCAACACTATTGGAGTATTGGGATTGGCTACCTTAAGAGGATATCTTCCGGCTAAAGTAAGTTTGACCATTGCTTTTGTTCATGGCATCCCAGAGGTGGTAGTAGCGATATTATTGGTATTTATATTAGTAAAGGCTCTAAAGAGAGCTGGTTATTAGAAAAGTTAAAGAGTAGAGAAGCCAAACCCTTTTCTACTCTATTTTTTGTTATTTAAGTTTAAAAGATTTTTAGTGGAAGGTTATAGATTGTTTGTAGTGGAAGGGAGGGGTTGAGATGATTTTAGTAATTGATGTAGGTAATACCCATACGGTAATAGGGGTATACAAAGAAGAGAAATTATTAGGCCATTGGAGAATTTCTACTGATCTGAATAAGACAGAGGATGAGTATGGAATGTTAGTTAAGAGTTTACTTTCCGATTCTAATTTATCCTTTTCAGATATTAAATCGTTAATTATTTCTTGTGTTATCCCTCCAGTAACCTGGATATTAAAAAAGATGTCCATGGATTATTTTAAAGTTTCTCCAATTATTGTAGGACCGGGGACAAAGACCGGAATTTGTATTAAGCTTGATAATCCCAAGGAAGTGGGAGCTGATAGAATTGTCAATGCTATTGCTGCTTATAAGTTGTATGGAGGGCCGGTAATAATTGTAGATTTTGGGACAGCCACTACATTTTGTGCGGTGAACGCAGAGGGAGTTTATTTGGGAGGAGCTATTGCTCCGGGAATAGAAATTTCCGCAGAAGCTCTGGCTAAAAAGACAGCAAAATTACCTGAAATAGAAATAATTAAACCTAAAAATTCTATTGGAAGTAATACTATTTCCGCTATGCAATCGGGAATATTTTTTGGCTATTTGGGACTAATTAATGAATTGATCTGGCGATTTAAGAAAGAGCTGGGAGAAGAGTCTGTAGTAGTAGCTACCGGTGGTCAGGCAGAATTGATAGGAAGCGAAACTAAACTGATTGACAAAATTAATCCTTTTTTAACCTTGCAGGGATTACGTATGATTTACGAGATGAATAAATGAGTTAGTCGTTAGTGAATAAGCCTAGCGTGGGGCGTACAGCGTTTAGCGTATAGGTGCGGGTAATAAGTGTAAGAAAAATATAAAATACAAGAGATATTAATTGTTAGTATTAAATACGGTTTTCAGTTGAAAGTTTTCACTTATCAGTCTACTTTATTCTATTTCATTGCGAACTCTAATTTATCAGAGCGTGGCAATCCCCGTTTGAGATTGCTTCGGTCGTTTTATTCCTCGCAATAACAAAAAAGGAACCTACCGTAATATGCGATACAAATTTATTCTGGCTTCCTTCTTTTCTCTTTTTTTTTACTATCCGCTACGCGCTAAACGCTATACGCTATTTTGAAATTTCCATACTAATATCCAACGACTTTACCGAATGGGTGAGGGCACCAATAGAAATTAAATCTACTCCCGTTTGAGCAATTTCCTTTACATTTTCTAAAGTGACTCTCCCTGATGCCTCAAGCAAGACCTTATCTTTAGCAGTTTTTACAGCTTTTTTCATTACATTTAAATTCATATTATCCAGCATTATTACATCAACCCTCATTTCTAAAGCTTCTTGAAGCTGAGACAAGTTTTCTACTTCGACTTCAATTTTTACCGTGTGGGAGATTTGTTTTCGGACAGAATTTACTGCTGATTTAATTCCTCCAGCTGCTGCTATATGATTATCCTTAATTAGTACCGCATCATATAATCCGAAACGGTGATTATGTCCTCCCCCCATACGGACAGCATATTTTTCTAATATTCTTAATCCGGGAGTAGTTTTACGAGTATCGACTATTCGAACCGGGAAATCTTTTACTTCCTGACAGAATTTAGAGGTAATGGTAGCTATACCAGACATTCGCTGAAGGAAATTTAAGGCAACTCTTTCTCCTTTGAGAATGGTTCTGGCAGAACCGGTAATTTCTGCTAATAGTTTACCCTGAGTAATTTTTGTCCCGTCTATAATTTTTTCTTGGAAAGTATTATCTGAATCTAATTTTTGAAATACCAGGCGGGCTATATCTAAACCGGCAACTACACCTTCATCGGAGGTTTTAATTATCCCTTTAGCCTTTAAATTGGAAGGAATAATAGATTCGGTGGTAATATCTCCTGTACCGATATCTTCCAATAAAGCTTGTTCTATTATTTTATCTACCAGAATATTTTCTTTTATCG
>CAZXYB010000175.1:0-2755 GCA_964644855.1 uncultured Atribacterota bacterium
GATGACTTGAAAAACTACCCGGAAATAGAGCTGAAATGGAGTGAGCCGGGCATTGCTTTCAGGGTAACGTTCAGGAAGAAAAACTATACACCTGAAAGCGCGGAGAAAACTAGGGTGAAAATTTTGTCTGTTTTAAAAGCAACATCATATATTACCATAAATGAACTGGCGGAAATTGTAGGGATTTCACAAAAAGGAATAGAATGGCAAATAACAAAGCTCAAAAAAGAAGGTAAAATAAAGCGCATCGGCCCCGCTAAAGGCGGACACTGGGAAGTGATAAAATGAAAAACAAGAAGGTAAATAATACAATCCAAATTCATAACAATATACCTGAAGGCTGGAAAAAGGTGAAGTTGGGGGAATGTGTAACTTCTAACAAAAACAATATAGGAAAAGATTATCTGTATCCGGTAATTCTTTATTTAGACACAGGTTCAGTTACAGAAGGAAAAATTGAAGGATTTCAAAAATACGAATTAAACAATGCTCCAAGCAGAGCAAAACGATTTGTAAAAGAGAAGGATATTATTTACTCAACAATTAGGCCGATACAAAAGCATTATGGTTTTATTGAAAAAATAATAGGGACAGACACCCATTTAAATTAAAAAAATTTGACATATACTTGCAAAAAGAGATAAGAGAGGTATAATAAAGAAAGAAATATACTAACCTACGGCAATAAAGTATAATGCCGTGGATTTGTGAAAGTAAGGTAATGAAATTGAAGAATAAAATTAAAGAAAAGATCAAAGAAGTTTTTTATGTTAATAATGGCTATATTAGAACAAAAGACATAAGTTCTAAAGGCATAAACAGAAGATACTTGAGAGATTTAATTAATGAGGGTGTTATTGAAAGAATAAAACAAGGTCTTTATAAATGGAAGGATACAAAATTTGATGTTGAAGAAGAACTGGTTAATGTATCCAAAATTATTCACAATGGAGTTATTTGCCTTGTGTCGGCTCTAGCTTATTATGAGCTTACAACTTATACACCAGGGGAATATACCATAGCAGTCGGGAGAAATTATAATATAAAACTACCCGATTATCCACCTATAAAGCTTTATTATTTTTCTGATAAATATTATATGGATGGAATAGAAAAAATAGATATAAATGGAAATATTATCAAGATATATAATATTGAAAAAACGATATGTGATTGCCTTAGGTACGGAAATAAAATCAGCAAAGATATTATTGTAGAAAGCATCAAGGAATATGTTAAAAGAAGAGATAAAAACATTTCTAAACTTATGAATTATGCTGCTAAAGCAAAAGTTAAAGACGTTGTTCAAAAATATATGGAGGTACTTATGTGAGAAATGAAGTAAGGAATATGGATGCTTCAATTAAGGCAAGACTCAAAAACATTGCTAAAGAGTACAAAAAAACTTTTAATCTTATCCTGCAGTTATACACGCAAGAGAGATTATTATATCGTTTAAGTGTCTCTGAGTATAAAGATAATTTTATATTAAAAGGTGGATTGTTTTTATTTTCAATGACTGGATTTACCGGTAGGCCAACTAGAGATATAGATTTTCTGGCCTATCAAATATTAAATGATATGAAGAGTATAAAAGAGATATTTAAAAATATATGTAAGATTAAATACAATGATGGCGTCGTATTTGATTCTGATTCTGTTTTAGTTGAAGAGATCAGGAAAGAAGCTGAATATAAAGGGGTAAGAGTAAAATTAACCGGATATTTGGGAAAAGCTAAAGAGATGCTTTGGGTAGATATAGGTTTCAATGATATTGTTGTGCCGGAAGTTATTACAGCTGACTATCCTGTACTTCTGGACATGGACTATCCTAAAATAAAAATGTATTCTTTTGAATCTGTTGTAGCAGAAAAATTTGAAGCCATTGTTTCTTTGGGAGAGTTGAACAGCAGGATGAAAGATTTTTACGATATTTTTATTTTGTTATCTGAAAAAAAATTTAATAGAGATATTTTGCAGAATGCCATAGTAGAAACTTTTAAGAGAAGAGGAACAGATATTTTAAAATTTGATCAGGTTTTTAAGAAAGAGTTTATTGAAGATGACAATAGAATAAATCAATGGAAATTATTTCTAAAAAAGATAGTTCATCAGAATATTGAGTTTGAATATGTAATGGATGATATAAAAAAATCTCTGTTACCCATATTTAATAATATTAAAAAAGAAAAAGAGTAATAAGAGACGGGGTGTGCCAAGTCAATAATTCGGTAACTTTTAACGGAGGACGCGCCAAGAAGTTTTATATGTCTTGCAGGGTGAAAGTCCTTGTTGGGTAAGGTCTAGCCAATCACCCATACTGAGTGTTGCATTGAAACTAATTTGTCTTTTACGGAAGCGAGTATTTCTGAAGAGCCCAGTGCGGTAGTTCCGCACGCTGGGATCTGTGCGGGGGCAGTCGGGTAACTGGCTGTCCTACCGTGACAACCTATGGGATCTGCGGACTTTGTTAACCAGATGGTTAAGACATTAGGAATTACTATAGATAGACGCTCCAAAGGAAGACTTTGTAAAATGGAGAGCTAAACCATAGAAAAAATAGGATGTTCTCTGTTACTATTCTCCTCCCTTAAAAGCCTTTGTTTATAAGGCTTTTAGACCCCCTTCAGGAATGCCCTAAAAACGTACGTAGAGTGCCTTTAAACGCGTCTCAATTTTCGAAAAATCGGCAAATTCGACGTTTTTTTTAGCCTTTTTTGACTTACCCGAAACTCTATAACCCTTACAGGAAGCC
>CAZXYB010000176.1:0-2728 GCA_964644855.1 uncultured Atribacterota bacterium
TTAATATATAATATAGCGTAGAGCATTTAGCGTATAGTTTAAATCAATAAACTAAAAACTTAAAGCTAAAAACAAAAACCATAATTCAAACGCATAATTAGTCGTTAGTATATACTATCGCGTTAAAATACAGGAAAAATTAGTAGGGGCAGACCTTGTGTCTGCCCGTAATGAGTAATGAGTTTATATTTTTATTAACCCAACCCAATCGAATTCTATTCGGTTTTTTTAACCACAAATACTTCTTCTAATTTAGTAAAATCCACCTCTGGTCTTACTATTACTTTTTGAAATAAATCGTGGCTTTCCTTTTTTATCCCCACTATCTTGCCAATAATAATTCCCTTGGGAAAAATGCTTCCTAATCCGGAAGTAATCACCACATCATTTACTTTAACATCAGCATCATGTGAAAGATATTCTATATAGCAATAATTGCTTTCGCTTCCCTTCACTACCCCTATATCTCTTGATCGCTGAATCATGCCTCCTACAGCACTTCTTTGATCCAATATTAATAATACTTTTGCTGTTCGGGAATCGGCACTAACTATCCTGCCTACTAATCCGCGATGAGTTGCTACCGCCATATTTTTTTTTACTCCATCGCTTATTCCCTTATCAATAATTATACTATTAAACCAATTTCCTGGTTCTCGACTAATTACCAGAGAGGGAATCATTTCGTAAGAAAAAGTTTCCTTAAGTTCTAACAGTTTTTTTAACCTATCATAAGCTATCAGTTTTTCTTTTAATGTAGTGTTTTCCTGATGGGTAATTTCGATTTTTTCTTTTAGCTCTTTGTTTTCTTCTTCTACTCTCTTAAACTCAGCTATAGCCTTTAAGTAGTTTTTTGTATTGTCAGTAACTAAAGTTATCCCCCGATTAATCGGGGAAAAAAGTTTTAATCCGATACTCTCCAACCAATTAAAGTACGTTTTGCCATGGTAGTCTATAGTCATTATAAAAATAGTTATAATAATTAATAAAATAAAAATTATTAAAGCATTATTTTTAGAAAAATATTTATTCAAATTTCCAATTCCCCAATTATATTAGTCGTTAGTGAATAGTGAATAGTCGTTAGCAATAAAGTCAGGTTTTCAGTTATCAGTTATCAGTTTACAATTTAAAAAGATACAAGATTTAAAACTGGTTATCGGTTTACAGTTTTTAAGTCATTAATTTCGGTTTATTCTGAATTCTGGCTTCTCTTTTCTTTACTAAATACTATTCACTAACGACTAATTTAAACTCTCTTGGATGTTTTTGTTAACACTCTTTGATAAAAATTAAAATTTTCCAAGACCTTTCCTATACCCTTAATAACGCAGTATACCGGTTTTGAAGATACAAAAACTGGAATACCTATCTCTTCTTGTAAAAGTTCTGGTAATCCCATTAAAAGTGCACCCCCACCAGTCATAATTACTCCCTTATCCACAATATCTGAGATCAATTCAGGAGGTGTTTTTTCTAAGGCTACCCTCACTGTATTAGCAATTATTCTTAAGGGTTCAGAAATAGTCTCTCTTAATTCATCTTTAGAAATTTTAATTATTTTAGGAAGGCCTGTAACTTTGTCTCTCCCTCTAATCTCATAATCACCATTTTCTCCATCTGCCTTATTTGTAGATAAACCAAGCTTAATTTCTTCAGCAGTTAACTCACCAATATATAAATTATGTGCTTGTTTCACATATTTACTAATGGTCTCATTAATGTAATCCCCTGCAACTTGACTTAATTCGCTTACTACTATCCCTCCTAAAGATATTATAGCTACCTCAGAAGTTCCTCCTCCTATATCTATTACCAAATTTCCCATTGGCTCAAAGACGGGAAGTCCTACACCAATAGCGGCTGCTGTAGGCTCATCTATTAAAAACACCCGTCCCGCTCCGCATTTATAAGCAACTTCCGATACTGCCCTTTTTTCTACCTCCGTAACCCCGGAAGGGACACAAATTACAACCGACGACCTTGTAAAACGATTAGGGTTATGAACTTTTTTAATAAAATATTTTAACATTTCAGCAGTAACTTCAAAATCAGCTATTACACCTTCCTTTAATGGTCTAACAGTAAATATATCTCGGGGAGTTCTCCCCAGCATTTTTTTCGCTTCTTCCCCCACTGCTAATATCCTATTCCCTCCATCTTTAAAAGCAACAACTGATGGTTCGTATAAGACAATTCCCTTCCCTTTGATGTGTATAAGGGTGGTAGAAGTGCCTAAATCAATTCCTATGTTTTTGGAAAATGATCCCAAAAGAAAATCTAACCACATTTTCTACTTCTCCTTTTCGTAAACATATTTTAAAATCTTAAAATATGTTTAACTTTATTAGTTCACAAATAAAAATTATATGTTCTAATTTTTATTAATATATTCTACAGCCAATTCGGTCTAACACTATTCTTTTAATCCAGTAATAAATATTTTAAGGAATTATAAACATGATTAAATTAACTCTTAGCTTAATTGTTTTAATTATAACTTACTTTTTAATATTTACCAACCGTCGGATTAGGGCAACTTCTGCCTTTTTTGGGGCAATTTTAACCATCACTTTAGGTTTAATAACTTTTGACAAAGCTACTACTTATATAGATTTTAATAAATTAGGGATTATTATTGGAATGATGATCTTTATTATAATAACAAAAGAGAGCGGAATATTCCAATATTTAGCCATAAAAGTTACTAAATATAGTAAGGGAAATC
>CAZXYB010000177.1:0-2724 GCA_964644855.1 uncultured Atribacterota bacterium
ATCGGAACAAATGGAAAAATATGGATATTATCACCATAATCAAACAAAAAAAGGCCCTGCTCCTTCTAGTTAATTTAATTTTATCTTCTTTTCAGAAACGATTAGCTCAGCAATTAGGGATTAATCCTGGTCAGGAGATGATTCAAGCTATCTCATCAGCAAAAGAGATTAATGCCCATCTGGTTCTTGCCGACAGAGATATCCAGGTTACTTTTACCCGCATCTGGAAAAAGCTCAGTCTCTGGGGGAAAATGCGTATACTTTTTATGTTAATTTTCAGTATGTTCGGTAAAGAAAAAATTTCCGAAGAAGAAATTGAAAGGTTAAAATCAGAAGATGTCCTTACTGTGGCTTTAAGAGAATTAGCCCGTTCATTTCCACGACTGAAAAATACTTTAATTGATGAACGCGATCAATATCTGGCTGAAAAAATAAAACTGGCTCCGGGTAATAAAGTCATTGCTATTGTTGGCGCCGGACATGTACCGGGGATTAAAAAAGAAATAGACAAAGAGCATGATTTAATTGCCCTAACTAAAATACCTCCTACTTCCAACTACCTAAAAATATTGGTCTGGGGTATCCCCTTGGCCATAATTGCTATTATTGCCTCTACTTTTACCTATTCTCCCCCTGCCGGCTTTGATCAAATTACTCAATGGTTTTTATGGAACGGTTCCTTATCTGCCCTAGGGGCATTAATAGCTATGGCACACCCTCTCTCTATTCTTACTGCTTTTATAGCAGCTCCTTTCAGTTCTTTAAATCCTCTTTTAGCTGCCGGGTGGTTTGCTGGTATTGTGGAAGCCCTGATCAGGCGGCCTCGGGTAGAAGATTTCGAAGAGCTGGGGAATATCACTAGCCTTAAAGATTTTTTCCATAATCGGGTTACTAAAATATTACTGGTAGTTGCTCTTGCCAATCTGGGGAGCATGGCGGGTACATTTATCGGTGGAGCAAAAGTAATTCAACTCTTTATCAATACCATCAATCCTTAAAATTCCAACCATTTTCCGCTTCATGACCTTTCAACCCCTAATTGACCCAGTCGCTCCAATACTAATCTGTTAATCCTTCAATCAAATCAGCATCAGGTATTTGGTCATTTTTCCGGAAAGGTAATCCTGGATAACGGGCAGGAGATTAGAGTCCGGGATTTATTAGGATTTGCCGAAAAAGTTTATAACCGCTGGTAAGGGGAGAATAAATAGGAATCTATCTTTTCTTTTCCATTTAAATATTATTTACTAACAAATAATACATCTTGTAAATATTTTTTAAAAAAAAGAAGGGTTTTATAATCCTTTTGTCGTATTAATATTAAGATGTAGAAAAATTGGAAAGAACTAATTATTTTAAACGCTGGTGACGATTCAATAAGGTAAATTTATATTCTTAAAGTATGTCAAAATAACCGTTGTACTAGCTCAATAATTCGTTAACTTTTTATAACCTTTCACGGGGGGTATATACTTCAATTCCCCTTGTTTTTCTCTTGTGAGTATTAATATAGATAAACAAGATTAATCGTTGTTTATCTATATGATAAAGCGAATAAAATAAAAATTTAATAGGAGGTGCGAAATGGAAAGTGTATACAAGATTGTCGAAATTATAGGTACAAGTGAAAAATCATGGGAGGACGCAGCAAGAGTTGCAGTAGAAACTGCTTCTAAATCGATTAAGGAACTTAGGATAGCCGAAGTAAGTAAGCTTGATATTAAAGTAGAGAAAGATGGTAGGCTAACTTTTAGGACAAAATTAGATATTTCATTTAAATATAAAAAGTAGGAATCTAACTTGTTCATCAGGTAGATAGTTGATATTTTAGATATTAATCGAAGTATAGTATAGAAGATTAAAGTGTGACAGAGAACCATACTTTGTTATATAAAAAATGCCGGTCATAACCTGACCGGCATAAATTTAAAATATATTATCAACCTTTAATAGATAAAACTGCCTTACAAGCTGCATTAACGATAGGATATATTATCGGTGATGAAGTGAGAGCTGGGTGTGTTCCCATTTGGAACATCACAATATCATTTGCTGTCATACGATGAAGAATACAGGCACTTAGCACATTAACCATTTCTCCGGTAGATTTTCCACCTGAAACAGCTCCACCAAGAATTATTCCTGTGTCTTTGGCAAAAATCAATTTGACCTTTAGCATGGTTGAATTAGGCATTCCTCCGGGATGTGTATCAGCTGCCGCGGCTTCACCAATAACAATATTTATTCCATTTTTTTTGAGATCTCTTTCGGTAAGTCCGGCGACTCCAAATGCTCGTCCGTTAATGACTGTGGCAAATACACTGATTACTCCGCAATTATGATGGACAGGGGAAAATAGGTTTGCACCTGCAATTCGTGCTTCAGATGTAGCAACAGAAGCTAACATAACACCTGAAGGCTTGCCATCAAAAAAGGATTCCCTAGTGCAACAATCTCCACAGGCAAAAATATTTTTATCTGTATAGCTGCGCATAAGACGATCTACTTTTATACCTTTTCTAAATCCCAATTCCAGTCCGGATTTTTCGGCAAGTTTACTATTAGGAATAGCACCTATACCCAGAATAACCAAATCTGCCTTGATTTCTTTGCCGCTGGCTAATTCTATAGATTCCACAGCATCTTTTTTTCCGTTAATAGAGACAACTTTTTCATTAGTTAGAACTTTAACTCCTGTTTCCTCTAATTTGGCCCTGGCTTCAT
>CAZXYB010000178.1:0-2701 GCA_964644855.1 uncultured Atribacterota bacterium
TCCCATCATTTATAGTTCCCTCAAATTCTTGGTTTTCTGTTTTTATTTCAGTGTAGGCATCTTTATATGCTTTTATTAAAGCTTGTTCTTTTTGTTTTTTGAATTGTTTTTTTAACAAGTCAGCAATAAATTTACTTCGTTTTCTATCAGGGATTACTTCTCTTAAAGTATTAACTAATTCTTTTGGTAATGAAATAGTTACTTTTTCTTGAGTATTCATAATTTACCTCCATCTAAATAAGACATCTATTTATTACATAATAACATTATTATCTTTATAGTCAAGGGATTTAGTCTACCAATTTGATGAATAAAAAGTAAATAGTTGTTAGAATAAATACAGGTTTTCAATTAAGTGAATTCCCCCTCACCCTAACCCTGTATAGTAGCGTAAACACTATACAGGGCAAGCCCTCTCCCTCCGGAGGGGAAAGGGAATAGTAGGACAGGCGAGACGCCTGTCCTACGGATGGTTAAAAAAGTGAGCAGTCCCTTTTTTTGCTTTAATGGGATGAACCCTGTGTAAATAAGAGAATTTAACGGGGCGAGTCCAACTCTGTCTTCATTCAAGAGAGTTCTTTCTAAACTTCAGAGAAGCGTAAGAAATAATATTCCCGGTTTTGCTGAATAAGATTGGTCAAAAAATAATACCTAAGACTGGGTAAAATTGAGGGTATTTTATTTTTTTAAGGTATGTTATAATAAAAATAAAAGAAAATAGATATATTAATCCTGTATAGTAGATAACTTACTACATACTATGCAGGATTGAGTAAAAAGATTAAACTGGTTTAAAATTTTAGGAATGTTTGAGTGGGAAGAAGGAGTGAAAGAGGAGAGAAGGAGGTATAAGCAATGAAGTTTATTGTAACAATTGAACGAGATGAAGATGGAATGTTTGTGGTAGAATGTCCATCTATTCCGGGATGTGTGAGCCAGGGTAAGAATGAGCAGGAAGCAGTGGTAAATATTAAAGACGCAATAAAACAGTGTCTTGAGGTTCGTTCTGAAAAGGGTATGCCACTTACTGTAAGTATGCGTGAAGTAGAAGTATTGGTCTGATGCAAAAGGTTCCGCTTTTAAGTGGGCGTGAAGTTGTCAAAATATTTAGGCGTTTGGGATGGGAGATTGCAAGGCAACGGGGAAGTCACATTATTCTTGTGAAGGAAAAACATATTGCTACATTGTCTGTTCCTAACCATCGTGAGGTTGCAAGAGGAACTCTAAGATCTCTTATTGCCCGAGCTGATCTAACTATAGAGGAATTTTTAAATGCAATGAAATAAAAGAGAGATATTGAGTAAAATGAATAATTTGTTTTAAAATTTTATGAATGTTTGAGTGGCAAGAAGGAGTGAAAGAGGAGAGAGGATAAAAATTATTTAACGAAAATGGCAGAGGAGGTTTAAGAATGAAACTTAAAGAAATAATGTTCGTTGGTGAAGAAGATCCGGAAAAAGGATATACTGCCCAAGCTCTTGGATATTCTATTTTTACAGAAGGAGATACTTTAGAAGAACTCAAAGAAAATATTAAAGATGCTTTAAAATGTCATTTTGATAAAAAAGAAATGCCAATTTTTGTCCATTTGCATATAATTAAGGAGGAGAAATTCGCTTGTGCCTAAAATTCCAAGAGATATTTCTGGTAGAAAATTATCAAAAATAATGGAGAAGTACGGGTATAAAATTATTAGGCAATCAGCAAGTCATATGAGACTTATATCTAAATATAGAGATAAAGAACATAAGATTACTATTCCTGATCATAATCCCATTAAAATTGGAACTTTAAATAATATATTAAATGATATAGCTAATTACTTAAAGGTTGATAAGAAAAAGATTATTGAGGAGTTGTTTAGAAGTTAAAGAACAAATAAGATAGACGAAAAGATTCAGTTTTCGGTTTACAGTTTGCAGTGAATTTCCCCTTACATTTACCCTGTGCAGCAATTTACTATACTACACAAGGCAGACCCTCTCCCTCCGAGGGGAAAGGGGGATTAATGGATTCCCATTCCCCGATCATGTTGAGGACAAGTTTCATGGGAATGACAGAAGGGATCTAAAGTATGTAGATAATAAAGTTTGGTTGATTTCCTCATACTTTTTTTAAATTTTATGATATAATTAATATAGATGATTTTAAGACTATTGATTAAATAAAGGAGGGAGAAGAATGCCTTTAATTTTAACTATACCCGATGAGCTTATTGAGGCTATAAAATTACCCAAAGGACGCTTGGAAAGTGAATTGAAGAAAGAATTTGCTTTTTTCTTGTATAAAAAGGGAATGGCTACTATGGGAGTAGCGAGAAGATTAGCAGAAATAAGCAAGTGGGAGTTTATAGATAGTTTGGGAGAAAGAAAGATAGAGAGACATTATTCGAAAAAAGAGCTTAAAGAAGACCAAAATTATGCAAAAGGTCATTAGTGATTCATCACCCCTCATCCATTTATCTAAGATTGGCTATCTTAGATTGTTAAAAGATTATTTTCATAGAATTGTAATTCCCGAAGCTGTTTACAAAGAATGTATTGTAGAGGGAAAAATTGTTTCCTTGAAAGATACACTCAGGAAATTAGTGAAAACAGGTTTTTGGATAAATAAAAAATTAATACAAGAATTATTAAAATTTGCTGGAGAAATTTAAGTAAACAACCCACCTTCAAAGGTGCATTTTAGTTTACCATTTCCA
>CAZXYB010000179.1:0-2697 GCA_964644855.1 uncultured Atribacterota bacterium
TTAAAAGCTATCCAACTAATTTCCGGTAAATTAACTATGAGATGATTTTTATCGGACTATAGAGGAATGTTTAAGCAAATATCTCAACGAAAGGTAAAATAAAAAGGTGACAAAGGACCGTCCTCTGTCACCAAAAAGAGGGTAATATGCATCCGCTTTTAGCTCCTTTAAAGAAAATATGCCGAGAGAATTTAACCGGCAGCAAAAATTTAATCATGCCTTCTTATTTGGACGGCAATACCCTTAAAAAAAGTTTATCCAGAGAGGGGTTTTTTGCTTTGAACCTGAATATCACTACCATTTTTGACCTGGCCAGGGATTACTGTGATGATTATATCTCTAAAAATAGATTAAAAATTTTAGATAATTCTTTAGGCCAGATATTCATGCTTCAAATATTAAAGAAATTGTCCCGGAAAAAACTACTGGATTATTTTCAACCTCCCACCTTTTCTCCCGGAATCAGTCGCTCGATTTATCTGGCTATAAAAGAACTAAGAATAGCAGAATTCTCTTCCTATAATTTTCCATACTCCGCAATAACCAATCCCAAAAAGAGGGAAGACCTGCTTAAGATAATGCAGGAATATGAGAAAATATTAAAAGAGCAAAATTATACTGATGAGGCGGATATTTATCTTAAGGCGATTAAATATAAAAAAAAGAATCAGCAAAAAGAAGAGCTATTCATTGTGCCCTCCAATATAGAATTAAATTATCTAGAGGAGATCTTTTTACGGAAAATCATATTACCGGAATCAAAGATCATCTATTTGCCCACACCAAGAAACTTAAGAAAACCTGCATCCTTTTATTTTTCTGGATTCTATAAAGAAGAAGAAAATTATCCGGAAAACTTGCTTGATTATTTATACGATATAGACAAGATAGCATCCGATCTGCCCGGAAAATTTAATATTGATTTAATCCAGTCCCACGGAGAATTTAATGAAGTAAAAACAATTATCCGAAAGATAAAATCCCAAAATATCCCTTTAGATAAAGTAAGTATTTTTTATACTGTGCAGGAACCTTATTCCCAATATCTCTATCAGCTGTCCAGACAATATTCCTTAAGTATTACTTTTGGTAATGGGGTAAGTATTAAAAATACTTCTCCGGCGAAACTTTTTTTTGCCCTGATTGATTGGATACGAGATAATTATAGTATAGCAAAATTATATTTTTTGCTAACCGGAGGTAATTTTGAGTTTAAAAACCAGCAGTCGGATCCGGATATACCTACTCCCCAACAAGTGGCTACTTTACTGCGAAATTCTCCGATTGGACGCAAAAGGAATCGATATATCAAGGGGATAGATTTAGTTATAAAACAACTGGAAAGAGAAGCTAAACAAGTATCCGAAGACAGGCAAGAGAGATATCGAAAAAAGTTAAAGGACCTTTTTTGGACAAAAGAATTTATAACCCAAATTTTCCACGAATTACCTCAAGAGAGGTTTGATTATACTATCTCCCCAAAGCAGATTGCCCGGGGGCTTATAAATATTGTTACCGATTACAGCAAAATAGATGAAGATACCCATTTAGAAGAAGAAGCGATAAAAAAGATAAAAGAGAGATTAACTATTTTAATTAAAAGTGAATATCCTCTCCCCGATATGCCCGTAAATGAAGCCCTCACCCTGATAGCTGATTTAATCAAAAATGAACGGGTTAATTGTTCGGAACCGAGAGCAGGCTGTCTACATACTGCCAGCTACAAAAAAGGAATTTGGCTTAACCGCCCTTATAATTTTATTGTAGGAATGGATTCTGCAAAATTTCCCGATTCAGCACACGACGGTTCTATTTTGCTGGATGCCGAGAAAAAAAATACTGACCGCATTAACCCCAGCAAAGAAAAAGGCAAAGAAAGCCGATACAAGATGCTTCAATTGCTTACTTCCCTTAAAGGTAAAATTATTCTTTCCTATTCCCGTTTTGATACTCAGGATAACCGGGAATTAGCCCCATCGAGTTTAATGCTGCAACTATACCGTTTAAAAACCGGGGATAAACAGAAAGATTATTCTAATTTTTACAGCAGTTTTCAAGATACTTCCGGCTTCATTCCGGACAAGCCCCGTGAAATTCTTGATTCCGCAGATTGGTTCTTATATTCTGCAAGACATAGTTTTTTAGATATCACTTCCCTTTTTGAGCAGCTTTACCCTGACCTATCCGAAGGTTTTGATGCCGCTCGACAGAGAGAAAAAGAAGAACTAAATCGGTTTAACGGAAAAGTAAAAGTAGACCCTAAGCAGGTAGACCCCCGTCTTAACAGGGGGCTGGTGGTGTCAAGTTCCAGATTGGAATTGATTGCCTTTTGCCCTTATCTATACTTTTTAAAATATATCCTTAAAATAAAACCTCTACAAGAGATGATTGAAGATCCTGGTGTATGGTTGGATCCTTCGGAAAAAGGAATTCTATTTCATCAAGTTTTCGAGGATTTTTATAAAAAATTAAAAGAAATATCACCGACCGGAATTTTTATTTCACCATCTTATGTTAACCACTGGCATATATTAGAAGAGATTGCTCTTTCCCAGCTGGAACAAAAAAGAAAGAGGTTAGCCCCTCCCAATGACCTGGTTTACCAGCATGAAAGTAAAGAAATACTGGATTCCTGCCGGTTTTTTCTACATTGCGAAGAAGAAAAATATAAAGGAGAAATACCAACTTATCTGGAAC
>CAZXYB010000180.1:0-2654 GCA_964644855.1 uncultured Atribacterota bacterium
TGATTTTTTCGGGGATATTTTATTTTAAAAATATTTAATTAAAAATAAAAGGAGAATTTGTATGAAAAGTAAAAGAATTACCAGTATTGGATTATTAGTTGCCTTATCGATAGTAGCAGGCTATTTTATTCATTTTCCTATTTTACCCCAAGCGCCATTTTTATTATATGATCCGGGGAGCGTATTTCTCCTTATTGGTTCTTTTAAATTAGGCCCGAAAATTGGTGTTTTAATGTCTCTAATTACCGCTATGCTCTTTGCTCTTATTACAGGACAAGGTGGTCCTTATGGTGCTTTAATGAATTTTTTAGCAACGGGAACTTTTGTATTTATATCATCTCAAATCTATTTCTTACATCATAACAAGAAAGGAGCGATTATAGGATTAATCCTGGGGACATTAGCAATGACCTTAATAATGGTTCCAGCTAATTTGATAATCACCCCTCTTTATTTAGGGGTTAATAGGAATATTGTAGTTAAAATGTTAATTCCAGCTATTATTCCCTTTAATCTTTTTAGGGGGATAATTAGTGGTTTTATAACTTTTATTTTATATAAAAGGCTGTACCCTTTAATAATTAGCAAATAACACTAAATTAATTTTTTTTGATAAATTAAAGAAATAATTATATAATAAAACAAAATAAAAATTAAAATAGAAAAACGTAAAACCATAATGTAAAATTTAAAACTTTTCGTACAGAGCAGTAATTTTAATGTAGGGGTCGGATTTATCCGACCCGAGTTATATGGCCATTTTTAATTTGGCGGGTTCGATAAATCGAATTCCTACTTAGACAGGCGAGACGCCTGTCCTACGGTGGGCAGACACAAGGTCTGCCCCTATGACTTCTTCAACGATGGCTAATTTATTTTAAAATTATTTCCTGTATTTTTCTTTTTCTTTTTTGACTCGATACTCGATACTCGATACGATTTTATTATGGGTAACCGGTAAACTGGCTAATTAGATAACCATCTTAACGAGATACGGTTTCACTCTGGCTTCTGTATTTTTTTTCTTTACTACATATATATACTGTTTAAAAAAGGAGATAATTTTTATGAAAAATGTTGCAGTACTGATGGCCGGTGGCCGGGGGCAAAGATTTTGGCCGCATAGTCGTTTTGATACACCTAAACAATTGTTATCTATCACTGGTGGCAATAGCATGATTAGGGAAACCGTTAATCGCGTGTCGCCGCTAATTGATTTATCAGATGTGTTTATTTCTACAACAGAAGATCTCTTTAATAGCATAAAAGATGCTCTTCCTGAAATAGATTATTTAAATTATATCCTTGAACCGGTTGGTAGAGATACCGCAGCCTGCATCGGTTTGGCTGCAATAGTTATTGAACATAGATACAAGGACCCTGACACCACTATGATTACACTTCCTATAGATCATATAATAAAAGATGGAGAAAAATTTTTAAATGCCATTAAAGAATCTTGTAAACTTGCTCGCGAAACAGGTAACTTAATTACCATAGGCATTAAACCGTCACGGCCAGAAACCGGATATGGTTATATTTGCCTGGGTGAAGAAGTAGAGAAGACCGATAACATTACTGCTTGTGTAGTGAAAAATTTTACAGAAAAGCCAAATTTAGAAACTGCAAAAAAATTTGTAAATGAGGGAAACTATCTTTGGAATAGTGGTATATTTGTTTGGACTTGTAGAGATATTTTGAATGCTATAAAAAAAGAGACCCCAAAACTTTACCAGGGATTAATGAAAATAAAAGATAGTTTGGGAACATTGCATAAAAAAGAAATTGTAAAAGAAGTGTTTTATGGGTTAGAAAAAATATCTATAGATTATGCTATTATGGAAAAAGTTTCTAATAGATTGGTGGTAAAAGGGGATTTTAGTTGGGATGATATCGGTTCATGGACTTCAATGGAGAGAATTTTTCCTCAAGATAAAGAGGGTAATGTAATCCAGGGTGGGCATGAGGGAATAGATACCAAGAGGTGTGTTGTCATAAACGATGAAGGTTTAATAGTTACTATTGGTCTATCTGATTTAGTTATAATATCAAGTGGAGATATAAAACTGATTTATCCCAAAAAACGAGAAGGTGATTTAAAGAAGATAATCAAAAGAATGGCCAACAACGAAAAATATAAGAAATACTTATAGTTAAAAAATAATCCAATTGGCCAATTTTTAAAAACAGTATCGAGTATCGAGTATATAGTATCGAGTTAAGAAAAAGAACTAACCCACTAAGGTTTAGACTAATTCGTGTATTATATTTCGTTTAGATTTATTTTGATTATATCAAAACTAAAAAACTTAAAGCGAAAAACTAAAATTCATAATTTAAAATTTAAAACTTATTCTAGTATTATATTGTTTTTTTTTGTAGAGGGTGGATTAATTCCACCCGAGTTATCTTGATAATTTTATTTGGCGGGTTAGATGAATCGAACCCTTATTTAGATAGGCGGGACGTCTGCCCTACGATTCTATTTAATTTTTAGGGGGGGGGCATGCAATATACCCTTACTTTTCTCTCCCTTTTACTTGATTAACTAATTGTTAACTCGATATGCAATATTCAATAAACAATATGAATTTATTATGCCTTCTGCCTTTATTCTTTTTTAGCTCTACGCTAAACGCTGTACGCTGTACGCT
>CAZXYB010000181.1:0-2640 GCA_964644855.1 uncultured Atribacterota bacterium
GTCATCAGAAAAATTCAGCCAGATATCCTTTTTGCCCCTTACTGGATAGATGCACATCCGGACCATGTCGCTGCCTCAAAAATTTGTGATGCTGCCCGTTTCTACGGAAAACTCACCAAAACAGAGATGCAGGGCAAGCCCTTTTATGTAAAGAAAATATATTATTATATTGCTTCTCATTTAAAGCTAAATTTAAAACCTTCTTTTGTTATGGATGTAAGTAAAGTGATGGAGATGAAGATAGAAACTATCAGGTGCTACGAATCACAATTTGGTCCTTCTCCTGAAGGTCATCAGCTATTTGAATGGATTTTAAATTCTAACCGTTACTGGGGAAACCTTATTGGTACAGAATTTGCTGAACCTTTTATCTGTCGCGAAGAAATCGGTATTAAAAATTTCGAGGCACTTCTGTAGATGAAAAAAAAGGTTTTTAAAGTTGCACAAAATAAGCAAATTTTCCTCTCTCCATCAGAGGGCAAGATCAGTTCTCTCTTAGAAGAGAATAAGAGACCTGGAATTTAACCCGGAAAGATATGTTGATGAATTATCTCTAACCAAAAAAGAGGAAATTCAAATGGGAAAAATAACTGAGAAAAAAACTGCATTAATTAAAAAAATTAAAGGAGCTATCACTTCAGCAGAAAAACGAAAAATTTCTGAAGAGATCAAGGCAATAAATAATTTTATGACAGAAAAAGTAAGGCCATTGAAAGGTGAGTTGAATAAAAAGTTAAAAGATGATCTTCTTTTACAATTTTATCTCTTGTTTTAATGAAAAAGACATCAGCAGAAGAAATCTTGGCATCTTCTAAGATTTTGTAAATAGTTACTGGTGTAGAATAGTTTAATTCTAATATATTAGAGGGGTATTTGTACTTTAAATATCCCTCTAATACGATACTTATCTTCATCATTTAACCTCATCAATAAGCCAATCCAAACCTAATTCGAGCAGTTTGACAGAGGTAGGGATTCCGGTATCGGGATTCCAACCCATCATCTGATAGCGTAACTTTAGAGCTTTTTGAAAATCTTCTTTATTAATAGCTCCCTGACCATCTAAAGGACCACCTTTAAAGTTATGATAGAAGACCTCAGGGAGGGTATCATCTTCAGAAGTAAACCCTTCTCTATAATTAAAGACCCGAGCCATATTGATAGAACGCTCTCCTAATTTCATTAATTCAAACCAGGTGGTCTTCCAGCCGGTAGCAGCACAAATAATATTTAACAGTTCATTCATGGTTCCTACGCTGCGGGGGACATAACCGAAGTCACAGACCCCTAATATATCAAAGACGGTCCAGTAAATATCCAATAATTTAAATAGAGCTACCTTCTTCTCTCCTATATCAGTAGGAGATACGGGTTCTAAGATACCCAGTCCCTTCATCCCTTTTATCCCTACTGAGTCTTGATCTTTAAAGAAGGGGTCATGGGCAGCCTTCATATGGTCTGCTCCGTAGTCAGAGAGGGCATATTGCAGGCCTACTCCGGTCTTAAGGCGGGGGTCATGCATGGGAATTTCCTGTCTTTTTACCTGGTGGATAAACTTTTCTGCACCTTTACCTATTTTTTGGGCTGCAAGATAAGAACCCTGAGAGAGGAGGTCTCCCAAGCCTTCGCGATAAGCAATCTTTTCAATTATAACAAGGAGGGCTTCTTTGTTGCCAAAGGTAAGTTCTATCCCTCCGGTATCATCTTTGCTGAGTAGTTTTTCTTCGTAACACTGCATAGCAAAGGCGATAACCATACCGGTAGAGATGGTATCCATAGTGTATTTATTACAGAGCTCATTGGCTTTGGCTATATATTTTAGATCAGAAATACCGCAAAGAGAACCTAAGGAGACAATAGTCTCATACTCCGGGCCTCCGTAAGAAGGATCAACTTTAAGGTCTGGTTCATCGATCTCTACTACCCGTTTACAGCGAATGGGACAGGCGTAACAGCCCTTAGTACCTTTTAAGATGGTCTGGTTATAGGTTTCGGCGGTCAGGTTTTCTCCTTCTTTAAAATAGCCGGTCGTCCAGTTATAGGAAGGAAGGCAACCTGCTTCGTAAGAGGGTCGAATTACACCTGGGGTACCTAATTCCCGAAGGTCTCGGCTTAGGGGATTTTCCATAACTCTTTTAGTAATCTCTTTAGTTATTTGACTTATTCTTTCTTTATTATAAAGTTCTATCGGCTTAGTGCCTCTTACAGCAATGGCTTTAAGTTTCTTGGAACCCATCACTGCACCTAAGCCATTTCTACCATTAAAATGTTCTAATTCATTTACAATATTGGCAAAGCGCACCAGGTTTTCTCCGGCAGGACCGATCTGGGCAATCCTTATCTTATCATCGGCTAATTCTTCCCTGATAATTTTCTGGGTAGTTCCGGTATTTTTACCCCAGATGTGGGTAGCCTCTTTAATTTCAATTTTACCATCTTTAATGTAGAGGTATACAGGGGTAGAAGAGCTGCCTTTAATAATAATGGCATCAAAGCCAGCTTTCTTTAGTTCAGGTCCCCACCAACCTCCGGCTTCAGCTTCACCCTGGGCGCCGGTTAGAGGAGATTTGGCACAGACAGTGTAACGGGGCATGGCCGGGGCAGGGGTGCCGGTTAGGACACCGGGAGCAAAGATGAGTA
>CAZXYB010000182.1:0-2617 GCA_964644855.1 uncultured Atribacterota bacterium
AGTATCGCGTGAGGAAAATAGTGTATAGCGTATAGCGAATAGTCATAAGCGGAATTAGTATATAGATAGTATATAGATAGTATGTAGTTATTTAGTGAAGAAGGGAAAAGACAGGAAATATATGAAAGAAGAAGAGATAAAAAATAAGGAAAAAAATGTAAAAAAGGTAAGAGTTCATCTTTTAATTTTAGGAAGAGTACAGGGAGTAGCTTTTCGTTATTATACCCAGGATATTGCCCAAGGCTTAGGGGTAAAGGGATGGGTCAGGAATTGCTGGGATAGTAAAGTAGAGATAGTTGTGGAAGGGGAGGAAGAAAAAGTAAAAAAGCTAATAAGCTGGTGTTATCAGGGGCCGGCAAGTGCAATTGTAGAAAAAATAGAC
Organism: uncultured Atribacterota bacterium; assembly: GCA_964644855.1. GTDB lineage: Bacteria > Atribacterota > Phoenicimicrobiia > Phoenicimicrobiales > Phoenicimicrobiaceae > Sediminicultor. The sequence continues at coordinate 383 of CAZXYB010000182.1, forward strand.
ATAGAATGGGGAAGATATATAGGAGAATTTAATTTCTTTGGCATTAGGTGATAGTATAATTTAATATTAAAATAGTGAAAATAGAGGATTTTCTTATTTTAATGTTGAATTATGCTATTAAAAAGAAGATTATAAAAAAAGAGTAAAATTATATTACCAAATTAAAAATGTTGGCAAAACTATTATTGATCTTTTGCTTAAAAAGATAGAAGATTAAAAATATTTTTCAATCCATCGATTTTTATATTATAATTTACAGGATACTGATTTAAGAATAAATTTTTTATATTTTAAATTGATACTTAAAATTTTTAAATTTATTTATTAAGGAGGTGTAAATTAAGATGTGGATTATTTTGGGAGGAATAGCAGGCGTAATTTTAGGGATATTAGGATTAATTGAATGGTGGTTATTATTTCTAAAAGCTTTAGCAGCCTTGGTGCCTTTTTTTCTATTGATTGGTGGAATATTTGCGATAATAATAGGCATAAGTTCTATTAAAGAAAGAGCAGAAGAAAAAAGAGAAGAAGCTGCCGAGCAATCTACAAAAAGCGATAAATCCTAATTAAAACCAAGATAGATGATATTTAAATTTATATTTAAAATTATAAAGGATTTTAGAAAGTGAGCAAAGATTTTAAACCTAAACTGAAAAAGCCGAAGTTTAAGGAAGATTTAGAAATTGCCGTAACCATATTAATAATGATATCTGTCTTTTATGTATTAATTTCTTTTGGGGTAGATAAAATATTGACTACGGCAATTGTAGCCTTATTGGGAATTTTTATGGAGATAGCCAGACAAGTTTTTTCTCAAGTTCTTTTTATCATTCAATCAATTCCCTATATAGGGCCGATTGTAGCCAAAGTAATAATCTGGCCCTTCTTTATTACTATAAATGGGATAGCGTACCTGGTGACTTTAACCTTTATCAGGATTAGAGGGGTTAAAGAGGTAACTAACGCTAAGCTTTTAACTAGTATTTTTCTCATTGGAATATTATTAGGATTTATTTTAGGCCGGGTTGTCAAATTTATATAGTTAGTTAGCTGATTAATTGGTTACCTGGTTAAAAAGTTAAGAAATTGGGAATGGCTACTGCTTGGTTAATCTTCAAAGAATTTATAGAACGGATTGCCAAAGAAAATGCCCAAGAGATAGTTCTAAATCAATAAATAAATTTAGAAAAATATAAGTTGACAAAATTACTCATATATAATATAATTTTTTCGCGCTGTAATTTAGGAAGGCGGAAAAGGTTTAAGGAGGAAATGGTTTTATGAAAAGGATTTATATGGACCATGCGGCAACCACAGCGACGGATGTAAAAGTATTTGAAGAAATGAAACCTTATTTTGCTTTAAAATATGGTAATCCTAATAGTATCCATTCATTTGGACAGGAAACCAGAGATGCAGTAGAAGAAGCCAGAGGAAAGGTAGCTCATTTAATCGGTGCAAATCCTGCAGAAATTGTTTTTACTTCCGGAGGAACTGAAGCAGATAATTATGCCATAAAAGGAATTGCCTGGGCTAATCAAAATAAAGGGAATCATATTATTACTTCGAAGATAGAGCATCATGCTGTCCTGCATTCTTGCCAGTTTTTAGAGAAACAGGGATTTAGGGTAACTTATTTGCCAGTAGATAAATATGGTTTGGTAGACCCGGAGGAAGTTAAAAAAGCTATTACTGATAAAACTATATTGGTAACTATTATGCATGCTAATAATGAAATTGGGACTATTGAACCAATTAAAGAAATAGCTAAAATTGTAAAAGAAGCAGGGATATATTTCCATACCGACTCAGTACAAACAGTAGGGCACATTCCTATAGACGTTAATGATCTGGGAGTAGATATGTTATCAATGTCCGGACATAAATTCTATGGTCCTAAGGGTGTAGGAGTAGTTTATCTTAAAAAAGGAACTAAAATAGTTTCTTTGATAGATGGAGGTAGCCAGGAGAAAAATAAAAGAGCTAGTACAGAAAACGTGCCGGGACTAGTAGGAATAGGGAAAGCTGCTGAGCTGGCGGAAAAAAGGTTGGCTAAAGGAGTAGAAGATAGGGTAGTTAGACTAAGAGATAAATTAATCAAGAGGATTATGGATAAAATAGGAAATGTTCGTTTGAACGGCCATCCAACTAATAGATTACCTGGAAATGCTAATTTATGTTTTGAATTTATCGAGGGGGAATCGATGTTGTTAAATTTAGATATGCTGGGAGTAG
>CAZXYB010000183.1:0-2605 GCA_964644855.1 uncultured Atribacterota bacterium
GCCTTTTTTTGTTTGATTATGGTGATAATATCCATATTTTTCCATTTGTTCCGATCGTTTATACTATTATAGCGGGCAGAACATAACTCTACACAGACACTGTCCGGCTTTTCTTGCTCAATTAATTCTTTCACTTCCTGGGCACTATCTTTAGAGACATGAGCAGTACCAACTAATAAAATTTCTTTTTCACCTTTTTTTAATATGTGGATATTTTTACTATTTAGTAGCAATTGTTTTTTCCTCCGCGTAAAAATAATGAGAATTTGTTTATGTTTATAAAATTGAAATATATTATACCATAAAAAAAATTGTAAAGAATAATAAATAAACCTGCCAAAGGACTGTCCCCAGGTAAATTTTTATTTTAAAAATAATTTCTTTGCAATAATTTTCTCTGCAATCTGAACCGCATTTAAGGCAGCTCCTTTTCGCAGATTATCAGATACTACCCACATCACCAGACCGTTTTTAGTAGAAATATCTTCTCTGATTCGGCCTATAAAAACTTCATCTTTTCCTTCTGCAAGTAAAGGCAAAGGATACTCTAATTTTTCCGGATTGTCAATCACTTTAATTCCAGGGAAGACACTCAATATTTCCCGGGTCTTTTGCACCGAAATTTTCTTTTTGGTCTCTATGTGAACTACTTCCGAATGAGCCCGATAGACCGGGACTCTCACTGTAGTAGCCGCAACTTTAATATTTTTATCTCCCAATATCTTTCTAGTTTCATCTAACATCTTCATTTCTTCAGTGGTATATCCATTTTTTTTAAAAGAACCGATATGAGGGAGTGTATTATAAGCTATCTGATAAGGATATGCTTTGATTTCAAATTCTTTTCCGCTTGCGATAGATGTGCTCTGATTTTTTAGTTCCTCTATGGCTTCCTTCCCGGTTCCGGAAACACTCTGATAGGTAGCCACAATAACTCTTTCTATCCCCACTTTATCATAAATAGGCTTCAAAGCCATTACCATCTGGATAGTAGAACAATTAGGATTAGCAATTAACCCTTTGTGCCATTTTAAATCATCAGGGTTTACTTCCGGAACTATTAAGGGAACATTGGGGTCCATTCGGAAATATTTACCATTATCTATTACTATGGTCCCTTGCTGAACAGCAAGAGGAGCAAAATGCCTGCTTACTTCGTCTCCTCCGGAAAAAAGGGCAATATCGATTCCGCCAAAAGAATCATCTTTTAATTCCTGGACTACCACTTTTGCTCCCTTATATTCATATTCTTTACCGGCTGATCTAATTGAAGCAAAGAGACTTAATTTTTCCACTGGAAATTTTCTTTCCTCTAAAACCAATCTCATCTCTTCCCCAACTGCTCCGGTAGCCCCTACCACGGCAACATTATATTTTCTCATTTTTCTTCACCTACTTTATTTAAATTAAATTCTTTATGAATTGTTCTTACCGCATCTTCTATACGGGGAGAACTGACCAGGCAGGATATCTTAATTCCGGAAGTGCTGATCATATCTATATTTACCCCTTCTTTAGCCAGAGCCCCAAACATCCGGGCGGCTATAGCCGGGTCACTGGTAATACCTGCTCCTACAATAGAAACTTTTGCTACTTCCGATTCGGAGATTACCTCTTTAGCCCCAATTTCTTTTGCAATCTGCTTAGTAATTCGAATAGCTTTATCAAAATCATTCAAAGCCACAGTAAAGGCGATATCATTAACCTGGTTATGGTGGGCGCTCTGGATAATCATATCTACAATTATCTCTTTTTCGGCCAGGGCTTTAAACAATTTATAAGCTACACCGGGAACATCCGGAACCCCCCGGACTACAATTTTACCTACATTGGTCTCCTGGGTTACTCCCCTTACAATTACTTTTTCTAACATCGGGTCTGCCTCCTTTATAAGCGTACCTTTTCCTTCAATAAAAGACGATTTAACTAAAATTTTTACTTTATAATTTCTGGCAAGATCTATTGCTCTATAGTGCATTACTTTAGCCCCCAAGCTTGCCATCTCTGCCATCTCGTCATAGGAGATAACCGGAATTCGACAGGCTGTGCGGACAATTCTGGGGTCAGCAGTATAAACTCCATCAACATCAGTATAGATTTCACACCCACTTGCCTCTAACCGGGCAGCCAGGGCGATAGCGGTAGTATCTGACCCTCCTCTACCTAAAGTGGTGATATCACCATTGACGTCAATCCCCTGAAAGCCAGCTACAATAACTATTTTACCTTTTTCTAAAGCTAATTTTAATTTTTTATGGTTTACGGCGAAAACTTTGGCTTTAGTATGAACAGTATTGGTAACAATACCAGCCTGCATTCCTGTAAAAGAGATAGCATCCCGGCCAAGAGAGTGAATCGCCATAGTTAGTAAGGCGATAGAAACCTGTTCGCCGGTAGAAATTAGCATATCTAATTCTCGTTCATTGGGAGAGGAGGTAATTTGGCCAGCCATTTTGGTTAGTTCATCGGTGGTCTTCCCCATCGCTGAAACTACTACCACCATTTTATTTCCCTCTTTTGCCTTTTCTATTATCTTCTCAGCTACCTTTTTTATCCGCTCGATATTTGCTACTGAGCTTCCTCCATATTTTTGTACTATAATTTT
>CAZXYB010000184.1:0-1181 GCA_964644855.1 uncultured Atribacterota bacterium
TAACCGGGTAACTAATTAACCAACCAACTCATTTTAAACACTATCTGCTATATTCTTATATATGAATATACGAAATACAAAAACAATAGGCATAAGAAGATTAATATTCATCCTGGGGATAATATTAATCTTCTTATGCCTATTGATAATTCTTTATTATTCTTCTGTATTGTTTGTATTGTTTTCGTTTTCTCTTAAAGTTATAACAACTCTTCTAAAGGGTTCTGTTCCTTCGCTATAAGTGCTAAGTAAAGGTTCACCCTGTAAAACAAGATGAACAATTCTTCTTTCCACCGCATTCATATAACAAAGAGCAATCTTTTTTCCTGTCTTTTTCACTATTTCTGCTTTTTCACGAGCATATTTAGAAACAATTTCTTCTCTTCTTTCCTTGTATCCTTCAATGTCAACTATTACTTTTTTTCGTTCAGATTCTTCAATTTCTTTATTAGCAATAATGTTAACAATGTATTGAAGGGCATCAAGGGTATGTCCGTGCCTTCCAATTAATACTCCGGGATTAGAGGTTTTTATTCCTAAAATGATCGTATCAGCCTCTTCATTGTTAATTGGCTGTACTTCTCCGTCCTCTATAACAAAATTTACTATTTTTTCCAGGATTGCTTGAGCTTTTTCTTGAAGACTTAATTCAAAGTCATTAATATTCTCCAACTCGGCCTCCTCTTTTGTATTTAACTATAGATTTAAAACGCTGGTGTAACACAAATAGACAAAATATTTATCTTTAGTTTAATTGTATCATTTGATTCGTTAGTTGGTTACCCGGTTTGCCAGTGCCACATTGGTGTAGCAATGCGGTGTTGCTGTGTTGTACAAGAAGACGCGGCACGCCGTGCCCCTTGACCAGATATTAATTATTTAACCAACTACGTAGAATTTTTATTTGAAACTCGCAACCTGTAACCCAAAGCTTATTGCTTGTCTCACATTACTCATCGCTTTTTACTGTATTTTTGCTATATACTATATACTCGATACTATTTATAAGCTAACGGCTAATTTATCTTTTTTTGCCTTTTTTGTATTTTTTAGTTTTTGTCTTGCGCCCAGAAGGGGAATCTCCATCTGTTCCCTCATAACCCGGAATCCAGGGCTCTTCTTTAATTTTAATGGATGTTGTCTTTTCCGGTTTTTTGTTAGCTGGTTTCTCTTTTTTGTCT
>CAZXYB010000184.1:1281-2596 GCA_964644855.1 uncultured Atribacterota bacterium
AAGAATCGGGAAGGGGATCATAGCCTCCTGGATTAAAGGGGTGACAGCGTAATATTCTCCCCGCAGAAAGTTGTAAGCCTTTTAAAAGACCATATTCTTTCAGGGCCTGTGCGGCATATTCGGAACAGGTAGGATAAAACCTACAGGTAGCAGGTTTTAAAGGGGATATATATTTTTGATAAAAACTTATTAGTAAAATAATTATTTTATTCATAAAATCTCTAACAAAAATCTATTACTCTTTCCTTCTCTTTAGGAAAGAGTAATAGATTTCTTTATGTATTAATTTAAATCTCCTGTTTGCTGCTCTTTTTTTATAAAAGCAATTTTCCCTTATAAAAAAGGTTCCCCAAATCATGACATATCTCAAAATAGTCTGATTTCTTAACATTATTTTTGGCAAGTACAATTATATCATATCCTGGAGATAATTTCTTGTTTATCATTCGGAATGCTTCTCTTAACTGTCTCTTTATCTTGTTTCTAAATACTGCTTTACCCGTCTCTTTTTTTATTATTATCCCAGGCCTGTTAAAATTATAATCATTCTTTAGAATAAATATTATTAAACTCTTGCCTTCAATTCTTCTGCCTTCCGAAAAAACTTTCTTAAATTCAATGGTTTTTGATAATTTTCTCTTTATCAAAATTACACTTCTATCTATAAAATTAATTATCCGGATACCGTAAGGCGTTTGCGTCCTTTTAAACGCCTTCTCTTTAATACCAAACGGCCGGCTTTAGTGCTCATTCTTTGTCTAAATCCATGTACTTTCAGTTTTTTTCTGGTGTTTGGTTGATAAGTCCGCTTCATTTAACTAGTTCTCTCCTTCTTTGTTAAAATATAGAATTAAAATTCAATGAAAATTATATCTTTAATGCCCTCTAAATGTCAAGTTTATGGAGAAAATATCGAGTTATGAAAAAAAAAGATATAAATAGAGAAAAATATTTTTGCTTAATAAAAATTTTTTTGCTATTATAGTTACAAAACAAATTGCTTTTTTGCCCGAGTTATCCACAGATGTTAATAAACTGTTAACAACTTCTTTAAGACCTTTAGTTTTGGCTGTTTAACAGTCTATAAATAAAGTATTAAAGTTTATTTTTTTGAGGAAAATGTTAAAATTTAATAAAAATATTCTTCTTTAGTTTTCCACAACCAACTGTTAACTTTGGGGAAAATTCATAAAACCCTCATAACTTATAGGTTTTTACAAATAGTTTATAGTTTGATAAGTCTTTTTCACTCTATAAAACTTTTATAATCAAATTCAGATAAAAAAATATTTAATTGTACAAGAAGGTGTATATA
>CAZXYB010000185.1:0-2593 GCA_964644855.1 uncultured Atribacterota bacterium
TCTATCAACCGTCACGGGAAAACCCCTGGTTAGAAGATATTGAATTACAGGATTCTGCCTATCCCTTTCACGACTGGAATGAAAAAATTTCTGAAGAATGCTATAAAGGAAACAGTAATTCGCGCATTTTGGATAAACAAGGAAATATTATTAAAATTATCAATAATTATTCCCGTATCAGCTTTAATTTTGGCCCCACCCTTCTATCCTGGATAGAAAAACATCAGCCTGAAATTTATCAAGCCATTTTAGAGGCAGATAAAATAAGTCAGGAACGGTACCGCGGCCATGGTTCTGCCATTGCCCAAATTTATAATCATATCATTATGCCGCTAGCCAATGACCGGGATAAATATACCCAGATCTACTGGGGTATCAAAGATTTTCAAACCCGTTTCTGCCGATATCCCGAGGGAATGTGGTTACCGGAAACAGCGGTCGATTATCGAACCCTGGAAATCATGGCTGATTTGGGTATCAAGTTTACCATTCTTGCCCCTCATCAAGCCAAAAAAATTCGTAAAATAGAAAAAAATTCCCCCTGGCAGGAAGTCAATCAAGCAAGCCTTAATACCAAACAGCCTTATATATGTCATCTCCCTTCGGGGAAATCAATTTATCTTTTTTTTTATGATGGGTCTATTTCCCACGAGATTAGTTTTGGAAATATTTTAAATAATGGTGAAAAACTGGCCAATCGGCTGCTCAAGGCATTTTCCCAAGATAATGGTCAACAGGAATTAGTCCATATTGCCACAGATGGAGAAACTTACGGTCATCATCATCGCTTTGGTGATATGGCTCTGGCTTATTGCTTACATTATATCGAAGAAAACAATCTGGCCACTATTACCAATTATGGGGAATATTTAGAATTTCACCCACCCGGCTCTGAAGTGGAAATTGTTGAAAATAGTTCCTGGAGCTGTTCCCATGGAATTGAACGATGGCGAAGTGATTGCGGATGTAATAACGGTACGCACCCTGACTGGCATCAAAAATGGAGAAAACCTTTAAGAGAAGCGATGGATTGGTTAAGAGACCAATCCATTCAAATCTTTGAGCAAAAAGCCTCTACCTATTTTAAAGATGTATGGCAGGTAAGAAACGAATATATTTCAATTGTTTTAAATCGAAATCCAGACCATATAGAATCTTTTTTACAGGAATACAGTTCCCATCCACTTAATGCCGAAGAAAAAACAAACACATTAATATTATTAGAGATGCAGAGAAATGCCATGCTTATGTATACCAGCTGTGGTTGGTTTTTTGATGAAATCTCCCGTATCGAAACTATCCAAGTCCTACTATATGCTGCCCGCTGTATTCAACTTATTCAGAGATTTACCGATTATTCTATAGAAGAGGAATATTTAAAAATACTGGAACAAGCTCCCAGCAATATCCCACGTTATCAAAACGGGGCCAAAATTTACCAGTTATTCATTAAACCGGCAATAATTGATTTATTAAGAGTAGCGGCCCATTGTGCGATATCTTCTCTTTTTGACGGCGATCAAAAGAGTATTTTTTGTTATCAAATCGGACAAGAAAAAATAAATCGCTTAGAAAGCGGTAAATTAAAAATAGCTGTCGGGAAGGTAAATATTCGATCAGAAGTCACCTGGGAAAAAGATAAATTTAGTTTTGCTGTCCTTCATTTAGGAGACCACAACGTTAACGGCGGAGTACAAAGTTTCATGGATGAAAAAATTTATAATGCCATGCAAAATGAAATCACTAAAGCCTTTAATCGAGGTAATGTGGCAGTGATTATCCGATTAATAGATCAGTATTTCGGTACAAACAACTTTTCAATCTGGCATATGTTTAAGGATGAACAAAGAAAAGTGGTTCGGAAAATCATGAATCTCAACCTCGAACAAATTAATGCTAATCTTCATCAAATTTATATTGATAATTATACCATGATGAATTTTTTAAACAAATTAAATATTCCTATCCTTCAACCATTTTCTTCTATTGCCACATACGAAACCGAACAAGAGTTACTTGCTTTATTTTCCCAGGAAGTCATTGATCTCACAAAATTGGAGAAATTAATCCAGGAAGCACAGGATTGGTCTATTAGCCTTGACTATGTTACTTTAGGATTTAAAATAAGTAACTGGGTTAATCAATCTTTAGATAATTTAAATGTAAATTTAAATAGCTTGAATAAAATCATTCAAATCATCAAAGTTCTTAATCTTTTAAAACCACTAGCTTTACCACTACATCTATGGAAAGCCCAGAATGTTTATTTTGAAATGTATCAACAGGAAAAAATGAAAGCAATTCAAGGAAAAGCCGCACAAAGTGATGAAAAAAATCAAGAATGGCTATCCCAATTTAAACAATTAGGCTATATACTCAATGTTGAGGTATCATTGCAATGAAAATCACCCCGGCTGCTTATCAAATGCAATTAAATCATTCTCCACAGGTAAGAGATATATTAAATTATTTTCCTGTCTCCCCAATTTTCTTCAATCAGGAGTATCCATAAAAATGAAAGAAAGGTACAGTGGTATTTTAATGCATATTTCTTCTCTGCCTTCCCAATTTGGAATTGGTGATTTAGGACCAC
>CAZXYB010000186.1:0-2570 GCA_964644855.1 uncultured Atribacterota bacterium
ATTTTAGTATCCGAAGATTCAATAACCGCCTGCTTGGTTTCCTTCTCGTAAGAAGTAGCACAGGTAACTCCTAATTTTTCAGAAACCCCTGCAGCAGAAATAAAAGCTTTATTTGCCCTTATTCTTTTTATTACTTCTATTCCTTCCGGACTTTCGAACATTAGAGTATTATTATGGAAATATCCTCCAGGAAAAACTAATTTCCAATTCTTATTTTCGTAAATATTAAATAAATTATTTAAAGTATAGCATATAACAGTTAGAGATATATTTTCCAGAATAAATTTAGGAAGGTTTTCGGTAGTGGAACCAGTATCTATTACAATTATATCATTGGGTTCTACCAAAGAAGCTGCTTTTCGAGAAATCTTAATCTTCTCTTCTAACATTAAAGATTCTGCAGTTTGAATTAAATACTTTTCTTCATCTGCATCAATCGGAGAGTTTCTCTTTAGAACAGCTCCCCCGGGGATAAGAGTAACAATATTTTCCTTAGACAATTCCCTGAGATCTCTCCTGATGGTCATCTCCGAAACTTCTAATTTTTTAGACAAATCTTTGATATTCGCAAAACCATCAATAGATCACCTATTCAGCATATAATTAGTTCGATAATTTTTACCTGCCATATTTATCACTTTCTTTTTTATGATTATAAAATTCTCGCCAAGCCGGTTGCTTTTATATTCCCGGCATTGGCTTCATCTGTATCTAAATGGAGTGCTAATTTACTTCTAGAAGAAACCCGGATTACCACATCCTTATAAATAACTCCATGTTCTCCTGATACTTCCACCTTAACTCTATCACCATTTTTTATCATCCTCGGCTTATCTATTCTTTATAATATCAAAATAACATCAGACACTAACAATCTTTACGCTAGCACTACAACCCAGCCGGGTTGCTCCTGATTTAATCATCAATAAAGCTTCTTCAAAACTATGAATACCACCGGCTGCTTTAATCCCCATCTTTGGACCAACTGTCCTGCGAATTAGGGCAACATCATGAACGGTAGCACCAGCAGTAGAAAAACCAGTTGAAGTCTTTACAAAATCGTAACCAACCTTTTTTACTAATTGTGAAATAATTACTTTTTCGTCATCTGTAAGCAAACAAGTCTCAATAATAGCTTTGGTAGTAGTAGTTCTTCTGCTAGCAGTTATAACTGCTCTTAGGTCAGATTCTACAGTTCTAAAATCACCGCTTTTTAAAGCTCCTATGTTTATCACCATATCTATTTCATCTGCTCCGTTTTCTATGGCATTCCGAGTTTCGTAAGCTTTAGTCCTGCTGTCCATTGCTCCTAATGGAAATCCTACTACTGCACAGACTTTAACTCCACTTCCCCTTAACTTTCTGGCACAATAAGTCACCCAGGAAGAATTAACACAAACCGTACAAAAACCATACTGAATAGCTTCTTCGCATAATTTTTTTACCTGGTCTTCGGTCGCATCAGGTTTTAGTAGAGTATGGTCGATATAATGAGCAACATCTGCCGGTGTGTTAATTTGTATCTTACCAACCATAGAAGAACCCTCTAAATTTTTACTACTCGAATCAGGTTTAAAAGAAAGATTATCAGAAAAAGATGTCTTTTTTAACTTTGATATTATTTCATCACTAATCTTATCAATCAATTCTTTTTTATCCATTTTATCTATATCCATAATTTTACACCTCTTCTTTTCATGTTCTTATTGATTTCTTGAAATTTTAAGAATAAATAAACTAGTTGATAGTGAATAGTTGTTAGTATTAAAACAAGTTTTAGTTAATAGTTTTCAGTTCTCGGTTATCGGCATATAGCTAAAAAATTAAAACGAAAAGCGCAAAACCATAATTTATAATTCAAAACTTTTCTCTTACAGTACTAAATTTTAAGTTTTAGTTTTTACTTCTTTATCTTTTCATTTTTGCTATATAGATACGAGACAAGAAAGACGAAACTCAATAGATAAAAGACTTATATTTAAATTTTAAATTTTGAGCTATAGCTTTACGTTTTGCGCTTTTCGTTTTTCGTTTTATTACTATTTACGAATTAAGCTCCTACAAAAAAATCCCTAAACTATTTAATTATTTTTTAAATACATATTCCCCGTTAATATCTATCAAGTCGACGATAGATATTATGGTTGCATCACTCGGCTTGCCTTCGGTAACAGCTGTCATCCGGGAGCTACTTCCGGCTGCATAAAAGACTACTTCACCTAAGCCTGCGCCCACACTATCCATTGCTACCAAATAATCACCCTTCCCCTGCATATTAGAAGGATTAATTTTCTCCAAAAGTAAAATTTTATGCCCTCAATTTTTGGTTCTTTCCTGGTTGATACAACCGTACCCACTACTTTTGCCAGTATCATATTTTTCCCTCCTGTATTATGGGCGAATCAATTAATCAGTACTCATTTTTTCTTTTTTACTTTTAACATACTATTATTTTCTTGTCAACTTTTTTTAATATTTTTTTAAATAATTAATATTTTTATGATTTTTAAATCTTTTTAAAATATCTCCAAGAGCGGTTATTTGGTGGAGTGGTGTAAAGAATTAATAAA
>CAZXYB010000187.1:0-2558 GCA_964644855.1 uncultured Atribacterota bacterium
CCCTGTTTTTATTTTGTCATTAAATTTGCTAATTCATCTTTTCTTGATAATAGTAATTATTAGCCTAGGCATCTTCTTTTAATTTTTTTATGATGAAAAAAGATATACCTGAATTAATCTCTATTCTCTTAACTCTTTTGGTATCAATTCACCTATCTTTGCTTCGGCTACTCCTATCACCTCATCTGCCGCTCCGTAATATACCATGATCTCATCATTTTCATCGAGAGTTTCATTGGAATCTTTATATTTGGGAACTACTCCACAGGTAAATACAACGTTAGGGACCCACCCATTTATTTCATAATCTTCTTCTGGTTCAAGTACGGGAATATGAGAAACATAGAGTATCCCTGCAGGATCATCAAAGGAAGTAAGTATTACTCCCAGTCTATATGCCTCTTTGTCATTTTGTTTTCCCACACCATGATAAATATACAGCCATCCATATTTCGTTCTCAAAGGTGGAGCACCTGCCCCTACTTTTTCACCATCCCACATACCAGGCCTTGGCATAAAGAAGGTTTTACCGACACTGGAACCAAGATTTTTGATCTTCTCGGTATAAAGTATCTGCATATCCGGAGAAATACGATGAATTAAGGCAAATTTACCCTCCAATAGTTCGGGAAATAGAGTTACAAATTCATTCCTCCCTTTACGAGAAGATATTTGATGTTGTCGTACCTTGTGTTCCTCTACCGGGAATAAAACTGCATCTTTATCATCAAGTGCTTTGAATACAGGTCCGTTCCTTACCCATAGCCTATTCCATCCTTCATAAGAATTAACTTCTTTTATACCTTTTAGGAAATCTTCCACCTTGATCTTTGCCATTGCCAGTTGAATCATATCTCCATAAGCGGTATAAGTCATATAAAGGGTATCATCAATTAAAGTCACCCGTGGGTCTTCAGTTCCTCCTACTTCTCGAACCATGCCATAGAGTTTTCTCTGTTCTTCTCGTCTTTTTTTCGTTTCTCCTGGTAATTCGTAATCTTCTCGAGGTCCAAATATGGGAAATAGAAGCCTTCCATCTTGATGATAGCCATCCCTACTCCACCACAAACCTATCCTCGATATCCCATCCTCTCCTAGGGCACGGTAGAGAAGATAAGTTATTCCATTAATTCTTACGGCAGCAGCGTTGTAAACGAGTTTCTCCCAATACAACTCATTGCCACCTATATTGATGATATATATTGGTCGGGCTTTAAGAATAGGATTCCCTCTGAAACGGCTTAATTTTCGATATTGAGAAGAACTTAAACAGCGCTGAAATATATAAAATATCTGTGAGCATACTCTCTCGGGAGAATGGGAATAAGCAAATGCCTGAGCATGAGAAATAACTTCTCCTCTTTTAGGTGAGTCATTGAGCAAGAGTTTAGCTTGTTCAACAAACTCTTCATCAATAGTAAATCTTAATATTGCGTTACCAAATAGTCTGAACCAAAAATTATCACTGGCAAGTATTGGGGTTCCCCAACCAATAATCTGAAAAGCAGTGGAAGAAATAATAGCTCCTTCCCCAACAATTATTTTACCTTTATCCAGTACAACCAATTGAGAAGCCGATACGTATTCTGCTCGCCTTTGCCAGGAAGACCTTTCAATCCTTATCTCATCATATCCTTTATCGAAGCCTTGCTCTTTTAATTTATTTTCCAAAATATCTTTCATATCCTGGGTATATACCAGGGCAACTAAATAGATAGAAGGGTCCTCTTCTCTCAATCTATAAAGGACATTAAAAGGATCAACAAAATCGTACTCACCGAAAGTCAGGATTATCTTCTTATCTGCGGGTAGATTTAGCCTCCTACAAGCTTTCTCTCTGGCTATGTGAAGTACAGGATAACAGGGAAAAGAGGTCAGATAGACTTTTTCTGCAGGATAGTGTTTTACCATGAATTCACTTTGGCTGGATAAGAAGTTTATTACTGCATCCCAATCAAATTCCCAAAAAATACTATCATTAGGCTTTGGCTCGTTATCGTGATTCAACAATATTGTCTTCGCATTTTTCTTGATCCGAGGGAATACTTCAAGTAATTCTTTCATGGGTAACATTCCCAGGTCTTCAGCCAGGAATATGTTATATCCTTCTTTTTCTATAGCATCGAGTAAGGGATTAAAATTAAAGGAATTTAATCCGGGAATAGGTTTTCCTTCAGTGGTATAACATCTGGTAACAAAATCTTCATCTTTTACATTCAAAGGCATTCCAAAAGGAGACTTTTTATAATGAGTGAAGACCTTCACTCTATAACCCTGAGAATGTAACCATTCTATAAGTGGTGTGGTATGACGAGAAACTCCTCCATCAGTATTCCAAGAACCCATTACAGCAATACCATTAACAGATTCTAAATTAGGCATAGATATTCATCACTCCTTTTTATCATTTATTGTACAAACACATAGATCCAGCCCTATATATTTTACCATAATATCATAAAATCTTTTCTAAAAAATATGAAGCAGAAAAAGCAGCAGAAAAATTTATAAAATCTTCGATGAAATATGTATGTAGCTCTGTCAGTATTATTACACTT
>CAZXYB010000188.1:0-2555 GCA_964644855.1 uncultured Atribacterota bacterium
TGATTTAACCGGCAAAACTGGTAAAGCGATGGGTTAAATAATTTAATTAGCAAATCGGTTAATTGCTCTTAATCTTTATCCTAATTGGTGAATTGGCTAATTGGTGAATCGGTAAATTAAAATTTATCCGCAAATTTTATTTATTTCTTCTTTGTATTTTTTATGTATTTCAAATCTCTTCATCTTTAAAGTTTCAGTCATTTCCCCGGCTTCCATGGTAAACTCATGAGGAAGCAAACCTACCCCCATTACCGTTTCGTATGGTTTAAATCCGTGTTCTTTGGAGATTAGTCTTTTTTGTTCTTTTTGGTATAAAGCGATTATTTCGGGTTTCTGTATTAATTCTTTAGAATTTTCATAGATAATCTTTTCTTTTTTGGCATATATTTTTAAGGTTCCAAAGTCAGGGACAATCAGTGCTCCCAGACGAGGTTTATCCTGGCCGACTACGATTACCATATTGATATATTCACTCTCTTTTAATCTATCTTCCAAAGGAAGAGGCTCAATATTTTCTCCTCCCCTTAAGACTATGGTGTCTTTTATTCTACCCATAAGTTTGAGGTATTTTCCGTTATAAGTCTTTTTACCTAAATCTCCGGTATCAAGCCAGCCATCTTTTATAATTTCTTTAGTCTTTTCCTCATTTTTGTAATAGCCTTTCATTACCATAGGACCTTTAGCCAGCACAATACCCATTTCACCATTGGGCAATTCTTTACTGTAATTATCTTTATCTACAATCTTTATTTCTACTTCCGGGATAGGAGGACCTACTGTAAACATAATATTATCCTTTTTAGTTCTACCAGCAAGTATTGGAGAGGTTTCAGTTAATCCGTAACCTTCGGTGATAATTAGCCCGATGGCATTAAAAAATTTATCTATAGATTCATTAAGTGCTCCCCCTCCGCTTATAGCAAATCTAAACCTACCCCCGGTTAATTTTCTAATTTTTTTAAAGACTATTTTATCAGCCAAGCGGTATTTCCAGCCCAATCTTTTAACTGTTCTTCTGGCTTGAGCTAATTCTTGGGGAGTATATTCTGGCCGGTCAAATAAAGGCCAGCTGCCATTGAGAGTTCCTTCCGCTTCTTTATATTCTTCTCCTATTTTAATGGCCCAATTAAAGATATGCTGTTGTAGGTTACTCCCCTTTTTAATATTATCTAAAATTCCTTTATGTAAACTTTCCCAAATACGGGGGACGCTTACCATTACCGAGGGTTTTTCGTTAACCAGGTCTGGAAGAAGAACTTGCTTAAAAGGCTTGCTATAGGCAGTTGAGGCACCTACGCGTAGAGCGCAATATTCTACTATCCGTTCATAGACATGCCAGGAAGGAAGAACTGATAAAAAATTATCATCTTTATTTATAGTAATGGCTATAGGAGCATTTATGGCATTATGCATAAAATTAGAATTAGTAAGCATAACCCCTTTAGGGTCGGAAGTGGTTCCCGAGGTATAGATTATAGTTGTTAGGTCATCGGGCTGGCCACTTTTGGCTATCTCCGAAAAGGAGACATCTCCCTGGGCTAATAAATCTTCACCGATTTCATTTATTTTTTCCAAGGAATAAATTTTATGAGAATGAGTTTTATTGTATTGTCCGTCTATTACTACTGCTCTATTTATAAGACTGTTTTTAACGGAATCGACTGTATCTTTGGAGCGAGTCTCCTTTAGGAGATTTTCTATATTTCTTTCCAGGTATTTTTCTAAGAATTTTTTAGCTTCAGATGATAAGAAGATATGTTTATTTTTATTTTTTATTGATAATTCTATTTCAGTTTTGAATTTTTTGCTTATTTCTTCGTGTTCTTCAAAATTAATAGGGATAGTCCATTCCGGGGTATCTTCTTTTTCGGAGAATACCTTAACTCTGTCATAGAGGATGATGTTTTTTATCTTAGGAAGATCTTTGGCGGTTTTATAAAAATTGGAAAATTGCCTTTCTCCTTCCAGTATGGTAGATTTGGCATCTGAGTGGTTGAGTTTAAAATAGATATCTTGAGGTGAACTATTTCCGCTGCAGGGGACATCTGCTGCTCTTAAGCCGATAATTGCCATATCAGATATAATCCACTCGAAACGGTTATCACTGACTAGACCTATATGGTCAAATTTTTCTATTCCGATACTAAGTAATCCTGTACCAAAAATTTCTACCTTTTTATAAAATTCTTGATAAGTGATTGGCGAAAATTTTCCGTCTTCTTTTACTTTAAAAGCAGTTCTATCACCATATAGATTGACACTATTTCTTAGCATTTCATTTAGTGTTTGTAATTTCATAAAAATATCTCTCTATAGTCTTTATTAAATAAATATTAGTTAATATTAATAGTAGTTATTAACACCAAGTATATATATAAATTTTGAAAAAGTCAAATCGTAAAATTAGTCGTTAGTGAATAGTGAATAGTCGTTAGTGCAAGAAGATACGGTACGCCGTGACTCTACACTATCTGGTATTAATTCTTTAATTAGACAACCAACTAACAAACTAACTAAATACCGAAATACGATTCACGAGATACAGATACAAATTT
>CAZXYB010000189.1:0-2539 GCA_964644855.1 uncultured Atribacterota bacterium
AAGGAGGAAAAGCAATTGTCAGAAGTAATAATTTTGGATCACCCTTTAATACAACATAAATTAACTTTAATAAGGGACAAAAGTACTGCAATGAAAGAATTTAGAGAATTAGTAGACGAGCTATCTAATTTGATAGCTTATGAAGCAACCAGAGAAATAGAATTAAAGGAAATTGAAATTGAAACTCCTATTGGTAAAACTAAAAGTAAAGTAATTTCGGGGAAAAACGTTGCTATTATAGCTATTTTAAGAGCAGGTTTAGGTATGGTCGATGGAATATTAAAACTTATTCCTCCTGCAAAAGTAGGGCATATTGGCATGTACCGTGATCCTGAATCTTTAAAACCTGTAGAATATTATGCTAAATTGCCATCTGATATTAAAGATAGAAAAGTTATTATTGTTGACCCGATGTTAGCAACCGGAGGTACTGCTGTGGCTTGTATAGATTATATCAAAAAATGTGGTACAAAAGATATAAAGATTATGTGCATAATTGCTGCTCAGGAAGGGATAGATATGTTGCAAAAATACCACCCTGACGTAAAGATATATACAGCCGCTGTTGATAAAAGGTTAAATTCCCATGGGTACATAGTTCCAGGCTTAGGTGATGCTGGAGATAGATTATTCGGTACGAAATAGAAATTCGTATCTTGTATCTCGTGAATCGTATCTCGTAAAGAAAACAGAATTCAGGAGCCAGAATCCAGTATTCAGAATTATTTTAAATTATGAGATTATATTGTGTACGAAGTTATTTTATATTCTTCTGACTCCTGACTTCTGACTACTGAATTCTTAAATAATAACTACTGAAAACTTGCATCTTGCGTTTAAAACTAACGACCAACGACTATTCACTAACGACTATTTTTTAAAGGAGATTTTTATTTATGAGCCGTCCAACCTGGGATGAATATTTTATGGAAATAACTGAATTAGTTTCCAGGCGTTCTACCTGTTTAAGAAGAAAAGTTGGAGCAGTAATTGTACGGGACAAGCGAATACTTACTACCGGGTATAATGGTGCACCCAGTGGGCTGTCTCATTGTTTGGAAATAGGATGTTTAAGAGAAATAAAAAAAATTATTTATAAAGAAAAATACCCTGATGAATTAGCAAGGAAGATGCTAAAAAAAGCAGGAATAGTCGAGACCCATTATGAATAAAATAAAAATAGCTATAATTTTCGGAACTCGTCCGGAAACCATAAAGATGTACCCCATAATTTCAGAGATAAAAAAATACCCACATCTTATAGATTGTAGAATTATAGTATCTGGGCAGCACCGCGAAATGTTGGATCAGATGTTAGAAATTTTTCAGATTCTACCTGATTACGATTTAAATATTATGAAGCAAGGTCAATCTTTATCAAGTATTACCAATAATAGTCTTTTAGGTATTGAAAAAATATTAATAAAAGAAAAACCATCTATAGTATTAGTGCAAGGTGATACTACTACTACCTTTGCGGGAGCTTTAGCTGCTTTTTATGAGAAAATAAAAATAGGTCATATAGAAGCCGGGCTTAGAACTTATAATAAATATTATCCTTTTCCCGAAGAGGTAAATAGACATCTAACCAGTGTATTAACTGATCTCCATTTTGCTCCCACCAAACAATCATGTGACAATTTACTTTCTGAAGGAGTAAGAAAAGAAGATATTTTTATCTCTGGAAATACTGTAATAGATTCTCTGTTATTAATGACTAAAGAGAACTATATATTTAGAGAATCTCAATTAAAGGATAAAAAAATATTTCAGAAGAAGATTATTTTAGTAACTATGCACAGAAGAGAAAACTGGGGAGAACCGTTAAGAGAAACTTGTCAAGCAATAAATAAAATAGTTAAAGGATATTCTGATATATTCGTAATTTTTCCTCTGCATAAAAATCCTGAAATAAGAAGGAATGTTAAGGAAATTTTACAAAATAAAAAAAATATTTTGCTCCTCGATACTTTAAATTATGATGATATGGTTAATTTGATGTCTAAATCATATATTATACTTACTGACTCTGGCGGGATACAAGAAGAAGGGCCTTCCTTAGGAAAGCCGGTATTGGTTTTACGGGATGAAACAGAAAGACCGGAAGCAGTTAAAGCAGGTGTGGTGAAACTGATTGGAACTGACGAAGGTAAGATTCGTAGTGAGGTTAATTTACTTTTAAACAATCGAGAAAAATATATGGAAATGTCAACAAGTATCAATCCTTATGGAGACGGAAAAGCTTCAGAGAGAATTGTTAAAAAAATACTATATAATTTTAATTTAATCGATCAAGAACCTGATGAATTTAAAGAAAAATAAAATAAAGTTTAAAACGTAAAACTATAATTCAAAATTCTTAACTAGTCGTTAGTGAATAGTCGTTAGTCGTTAGCTTGAAATACAATATGGAAGATAAACTAATTAAATAGTACGATTCTAATAATTTATTAACCAATTAACTAAGTAACTAATCAACGAGTCGAGATATATATTTAAATTTTAGGTTTTGAGCTTTGGTTTTGCGCTTTGCGCTTTT
>CAZXYB010000190.1:0-2527 GCA_964644855.1 uncultured Atribacterota bacterium
CCTTTTTTTCTTAACTCGATACTTCTATACCATATATTATATACTGTCTTGAAGTTGACAAATACCTAAAAAGGGTATAAAATTCGAAAGTAAAAAAGGGCTATTATATTTTAATTGCTAAATCCCTTAAAAAGAGGAACGGGGGAACCAAAATTTTGGGGTGAATCTCATTACCCTTAATTATGATAATGAGTAGAGCAATCCTTTCAGCTCGAACCCGTCAGCTAACCTCGTCAGCGCGGAAGGAGATATGATAATCAGGATATATTTTCTAAATATTTCAGAGAAACTAAAATCGAATAGTTTCTCTTTTTTAGTTAAAAGGATCTGATGAGTAACTGATTAATTTTAGTTTAAATAAAACGAGGTGAATCCCTTGAAAATAATTATCTTAGGGGCAGGAAAAGTTGGTTGCCAAATAGCAAAAACTCTTACTTTAGAAAATCATGATGTAACTTTAATCGAAAAAGATGATACGGTCCGACAGTCTGCTCAAAACAGTTTAGATGTACTTACTATTTTAGGCAATGGAGTAAATGTTAGAACTTTAGAAAAAGCCGGCATCAAACAAACAGATATGCTAATAGCTGTAACAAACAGTGATGAAGTAAATATGTTGGCTTGTATGACCGCTAAGCAATTTGATGTACCACAAAAAATTGCCCGTATTAGAAATCCTGAATATCTTTATGCTAATGCCTTATCGCGAGAAAAATTAGGAATAGATTTTACTATCAATCCGGAAAGAGCTACCGCCAAAGAAATAGTTAAATTACTTAAATCACCAATAAATGTTGCTCAGATACAGAACTTCGCCGGAGGGAAGGTTCAGCTTTTTGAACTTAAAGTTGATGAAAGTTTCCCTTTTATTAATCAACAATTAAAAGCTATCACCTTTAAATACCCTATATTAGTTGCCGCTATTTTTCGAAATGATAAAATAATTATTCCTGACGGAGAAGAAAAAATTATTACAGGTGATAATTTATATATTTTAATTAAAAAAGAATATTTTTTAGAGTTAAGTGAAATTTTTAACCAAAAACCTCTAAGTGTGCAAAATGTTATAATTTTGGGGGGAAGCAGGATAGGTATTCAAACTGCCTTAATATCAGCAAAACTGGGCTTTAATACTAAATTAATTGAAAGAGATAAAGAAAAGTGTGAAAAAATCGCTGAAAGTCTTCCTCGCACCCTGGTAATAAATGGCGACGGTACTAATATTGATCTTTTAAAATCCGAAGGTATAGAAACCACTGATGGTTTCGTTGCAGTCACCGGATACGATGAAGACAACCTCCTGGTAGCTTTATTAGCCAAACACCTGGGTACAAAAAAGGTAATTGCCAAAGTAGATAGAATAAACTATATTCCCATACTGGAGAAAATTGGAGTAGATGCTGTAGTAAACCCCAGAATGACTACTACTTCTGCCATTTTACGATTTATTCGAAGAGGAAAAATAATTTCTCTAACTTTACTAAAAGAAGGTGAAGCAGAAGTTATTGAATTAATAGTTAGTCCCCACTCAAAAATTATTAACACACCATTAAAAAAAGCTAATTTACCCCAGAATAGCATTATCGGTGCTATTGTTCGTAAAGATAAAGTTATTATCCCTCATGGTGATGATATCATTCAACCTGAAGATAAGATAATTATATTTGCCTTGTCATGCGATATAAGGAAAATAGAAAAAATATTTGATGGTGGGAATAAATAAAAGTGAGATATAAAATTGTACTAAATACCTTAGGGAACCTGTTGTTTTTTTTAGGACTAAGCATGCTATTCCCTCTTTTATATGCTATTTATTATCAGGAACCGGTAATTAGTGCCTTTGTTCTTTCTATGGCTATTACTTCTTTAAGCGGTCTTTTATTATGGAAATTTTTTCCTTCAAAAGATCCTATCGGTCACAAAGAAGGATTTGCTATTGCTGCCCTGGGGTGGATATTGGCTGCTGGTTTTGGAGCTCTTCCCTTTTTATTTGCCGGAACTTTCCCCAATTTTATCGATGCTTATTTTGAATCAATGTCCGGATTTACTACCACCGGGGCTACTGTACTTGTTCCCATTGAAGGAAACCCCTATGCAATTCTCTTCTGGCGGAACTTTATCCAGTGGCTGGGCGGCATGGGAATTATAGTCTTGGTAGTAGCTATCCTTCCGACTTTGGGAGCAGGAGGAATGCAATTATTTAAATCAGAGGTCCCTGGACCTGAAAAAGATAGATTAAAACCAAGAATTAAAGAAACTGCTAAACTTTTATGGCGAGTCTACATTGTAATCTCTGCTTTACAAGTTGGATGTTTATATTTTACCGGAATGCCTTTATTTGAAGCCCTTACTAATATGTTTGGAACTATGGCCACAGGAGGTTTCAACCCTAGAAATCTAAGTATAGGTGCTTATAACAATCCGGTATTTGAAATTATTACAATTTTCTTTATGTTTGTAGCCGGAGCAAATTTCACCTTACATTATCAAACCCTTCATGGAAATATAAAAAGCTTATTCAAAGATA
>CAZXYB010000191.1:0-2519 GCA_964644855.1 uncultured Atribacterota bacterium
TATATTTTACTTTTTGGGAGATAATCACAATATTAATAAAATATTAAAAAATTAATTAATCAAATAATTTTAGATGTGGATGAAGAGAGGGCTAAAAATTATAAGTTTTAAAAGAATAAGTGGAATATATGAAAAGTAAAGAAAAAAATAAAGAGCAATTAATGGGTAAATTAGTGAAATTGCGGAAGCAAATTACTGAGTTAAAAAAATCGGAGATTAATATTAACAGATACAAGAAAAATACTTAATCTCCTACTATTTATATGATTGAGAAATATTTTAATTAATAGAAGGGAGTAATTAAATGAAAAAGATTAGATGGGGGGTGCTGAGCACCGCCAGAATTGCTACTAAAACGGTGATTCCCGCTATGCAATTGGGAGAGTATTGCACGGTTACCGCTATCGCTTCACGCCGATTGGAAAAGGCACAAGTAGCAGCTAGGCAATTAGGTATCAAGAAGGCTTATGGTTCTTACGAAGAACTGCTGGCCGATCCCGATATCGATGTCGTTTACATTCCGCTTCCCAATCATCTGCATGTGCCCTGGGCTATTAAAGCACTTAAAGCCGGTAAACACGTTTTGTGCGAAAAGCCCATTGGCTTAAGTGTAGCCGAAGCTCAGAAACTACTGGACATTTCCCGGAAATTTCCTCGGCTGAAGGTTATGGAAGCATTTATGTATCGGTACCATCCGCAGTGGCAGTGGGCAAAACAGCGGGTTAGCGAGGGGAAAATTGGTGAACTACGGACGATTCAATCTTTCTTTTCCTACTACAATGCCAACCCTAATAACATTCGTAACAAAATTGACCTTGGCGGAGGGGGATTGATGGATATCGGTTGTTACTGTATTTCGCTTTCACGTTTTATCTTTGGGGCTGAGCCCTGGCGGGTCTGTGGCGTTATGGAAGAAGATCCAAATATGAAAATCGATCGTCTAACTTCTGGAATACTGGAATTTGCCAGTGGTACTTCCACATTTACCTGTGCAACCCAGCTGGTGCCTTACCAGCGGGTTAACATCTTTGGTACCAAAGGGCGGATTGAAATCGAAATACCTTTCAATGCTCCGTCTGATCGACCATGCAAAGTATGGTATGGAGATGGTAATAGGATTAAAGAGGTTGTGCAGGAAGTTTGCAATCAGTATACCATTGAGGGAGACATGTTTTCCCGGGCAGTGCTGGAAGATAGAAAAGTCCCGATACCGCTCGAAGATGCTATGGCGAATATGGAAGTGATCGAAGCACTTATCAGTAGTACCAGGAGTAGAAGTTGGGTTAACGTTAAGGCAGGCACTACTGCCTAACGGCTAACTAAATTATTTTGTATCTGGAGTAAATCGGGAAATGTTAAAAAAAGTGTCAAAAAAACCGTCCCCCTGACAATTCGGATATATTATTGTCTCAGGAACTATTTGCTATTTTAAA
Source organism: uncultured Atribacterota bacterium (assembly GCA_964644855.1). Taxonomy (GTDB): domain Bacteria; phylum Atribacterota; class Phoenicimicrobiia; order Phoenicimicrobiales; family Phoenicimicrobiaceae; genus Sediminicultor. The sequence goes on from CAZXYB010000191.1 coordinate 1,434, forward strand.
CCGCCCCAGACCGATGGACAGATATTTTTATGATGAAATTGTTCTTTTTTCTAAAACATATCTAAATTATTATTTTTTAAGAGAGAAGATGAAATTGAAAGAAGAAATCGAACAAAAATCTATTCAGTGAGGACCTATGTTGAAGAAAACCCTAAGCAAATCCGAAGTTTGAGGAGTTAGAAACAGTATTGGAAATAAATAAAGACACTTCCCATTTTATTTTCTCTAATTTTATATAAAAAATGCTCTGCATTTCGCAAAGCCCGGGAGCATTATGCAATTAAGTACGAACTAACCCGCTATGGAGCCATCCTTTAAAGTATTCCCTCATAATCCACTTCTTTTATTTCCTCATTTACCATTATAAATATTTAAAATTTAAAATTATTTGACAATCATTATACAAGTAATATATTATAATATTTATTATACAAGTAATATATTATAAATATAATGGGAGGTGATGTTCTATCTCTTTGGGAAATGCCTTGTTGGGTCTACTAAATGATAGACCGATGGCCGGCTATGATTTAAAAAAGATCTTTGATGATACCATAGGTTTTTTTTGGGCTGCCCAGATGAGTCAAATATACCGGGAGCTAAATAAACTGGAAGAAAAAGGATTAGTTAAATCTGAGGTTGAAGCACAGGAGAAAAGACCTGATCGCAAAGTTTATCACCTTACCAAAGAAGGCAAAGAAACTTTCTTAAACTGGCTGAATAGGTTTCCTGGTCAACTCAGCGAGATTAGTAGAAGTCGGTTTTTAATGCGAATATTTTTCTCATCATGGATTAAATTAGATGAATTAGCCTTTCAAATAAAGAGATATAAAAAGGAAAAAGAAGAACAGTTAAGATATTTAAATAAAGTGGAACAGTGGATTAAGGATTATAGTCGGGAAGAAAAATATAAAGATGATACTTTTTATTGGAATTTAATAATTAAAAAAGGGTATAAGGATGTTGCTACCGGATTAGAGTGGACTGATGAATGTTTGCAATTAATTGAAAAAAAGAAGAGGAAAAAAGAGGGAATTAACTGGGAGTATTAAGAATTTCTTTAATTTTAACTAATCGGGTTTTCCA